>JANLXV010000688.1:0-6462 GCA_031365305.1 Chitinophagaceae bacterium | reverse complement strand
AAACAGTTTTTAGCTGATGATTGAATGGCGCAAGTGAAGGCTTTAGCCGAATGGATTGATTTAAATATTCAGTGGATCTTTTTTGCGAATATTTTATCGGGTAAACATGTACCGGTATGAAATCTTCCCCGTTATTTTTTGCAGATGTGGTGATTACATATAGCTCTTCTATCTGTTTATCATTTATAGGAATACAACCTACAGACACACAATTGCCATGAATATAAATATCACTGCCCGGTTGAAGAGAATCGCTCAAAAGCCTGTCTGAAGCATTGGGATAATTAAGCCCAAGCGCAAAATGATATACACTGTTGGGGTTAAATTCATTGATATAATAAAAACCTTCCGGCACCTGGAAATCTCCCTGCAGCCGCTTTGGCCCCATTGTTCCGCTTTGCATACATACCTTATAAGTTTTAAATAATCTGTATGGTTCTTTATATGCATTCTTCGCCCATATTTCTAAACTGGCCTCATACTTAAATGAACGGATGTACACATATTTAGCCGGCCACTTTAAACCTTTCGCCGTAAACTGTTTGCAAAGTGTATCTTCTATCCTGGTATAAACATCAGCAGCTCTGGTCTGAAGTTTTTTTATATCAGGGAAACTGGATTGCGCATGCAGAGGGGAATAAAAAAAGAGAAAAGCAGTAAGTAATACTAAAGCGTAACGTTTCATGTGGCAGAGATCCTTGTCTAAAAGTATTTGATTAGTTAACGATATAAAAAGCCCATAAATTATTTAACTAAAATATTAAAGATTGCCTCTTTGATCCTGTTCACGTTCAAGTGCTTCAAACAAAGCTTTAAAATTGCCTTTGCCAAAGCTTTTGGCGCCTTTGCGCTGAATGATCTCGAAGAACAAGGTTGGCCTGTCTTCCACAGGTTTTGAAAATATCTGGAGCAGGTAACCTTCATCATCCCGGTCTATTAAAATGCCCAGGTCTTGCAAAGGTTTCAGGTCTTCATCAATATGCCCGACACGGTCTAAAACTGTAGCATAATAACTTGGCGGGATAGATAAAAATTCTATACCTCTTTTTTGCAGCTCAGTAACCGTTTTAATAATATCATTGGTTGCAATAGCCACATGCTGTACACCTTCTCCGTTATAGAAATCAAGATATTCTTCCACCTGCGATTTCTTTTTACCTTCTGCAGGCTCATTGATAGGAAATTTCACAAAGCCATTTCCATTGCTCATCACCTTGCTCATGAGGGCTGAGTATTCAGTGGAGATATCTTTATCATCAAACGTCAAAATATTTTTAAAGCCCATTACATTGGCATAAAAATCAACCCATTTATTCATTTGGTTCCAGCCTACATTTCCAACGCAGTGATCAACATATAAGAGGCCGGTATCAGTTGGGTTGTAATTAGATGTCCATCGCCGGTAACCTGGCATAAAAACACCTAAATAATTGTTCCGTTCTATGAAAACATGCACCGTTTCGCCGTAAGTATTAATAGCGCTCAGTACCACTTCGCCATCATCATCTTTTAAGGTAATAGTTTTAAAATGACTTACTGCACCACGTTTGGTGGTTTCGCTCCACGCCGATTCAGCATTATCAACCCTTAAAGCAATGGCTTTTACACCATCGCCGTGTTTATAAATATGATCAGCAATAGCATTATTACTTCTCAGCGGTGTGGTTAATACAAAAGTGAGTTTGTTTTGCCTGATCACATAACTCACTTTATCTTTTACGCCGGTTTCAGGCCCGGCATAAGCCAGCGATTGGAAGCCAAATGCCGTTTTATAAAAATGTGCCGCCTGCCTGGCATTGCCTACATAAAACTCCACATAGTCTGTACCCATCAATGGCAAAAAATCTGTTGAAGTCGTTTGTTGCTTTGCTTCGGCTGCGGCTTGCATAATAAATAATTTTAATAATCTATCAAAGTTCCTCTCCATTGGGAGAGGGGTTGCGGTGAGGTTTCCGTTCGCCAAAAATGAGGCTGCCAATCCGTACCATTTTGCTGCCTTCCTGCAGCGCAATTTTATAATCACCACTCATGCCCATTGAAAGAATGGTCATATTACAGTTCGTTTTTTTTATGGCCTGTACTTCATTAAAAATTTCCTGTAAAGTTTTAAATTCCTGTCTTACTTTTTCAGTATCTGTTGTAAATGATGCCATCCCCATTAATCCTGTTATAACAATGTTCTGCAGAGATTCGCACTTGTTTAATACTTCAAAAATTTCTGCCTTATCCATACCAAATTTACTTTCTTCCATAGCAATATGCACCTGCAACAAACAGTTAATTTTTCGCTCATGTTTTTTAGCCTGCTTATCAATTTCCTGTAACAGCTTGTAGCTATCTACACTTTGAATAAGGCTTATGAAGGGCGCAATATTTTTTACTTTATTGCTTTGCAGATGGCCAATAAAATGCCACTGGATATCCTCCGATAACTGGAGGTGTTTATCAACCAATTCCTGTACATAGTTTTCACCAAACTCTCTTTGCCCATTATTATACAGTTGTAAAACGTCTGCCGAAGATTGTGTTTTTGATACAGCAATAAGCCTTGCTTCATCATTTAATTCAGCTTTAATTTTATCGTAGTTTTCAATATCAACAGGCATCGGTTATGTATTAAGCAAATAGTTATTTTAAAATCCCACGGCTTATCACCAAACGTTGTATCTCGCTGGTGCCTTCATATATCTGCGTGATCTTGGCATCACGCATCATTCGCTCAACATGGTATTCTTTTACAAAACCATAACCACCATGTATCTGAACGGCTTCAGTGGTTGTCCACATCGCTGTTTCACTTGCATATACTTTTGCCATTGCAGCGCTCTGCGTATAATCTCTGCCGGCATCTTTATCACAGGCGGCCTGCATACAAAGTAAGCGGGCTGCTTCTATTCTTGTGGCCATATCGGCCAGCTTAAATTGAATGATCTGGTGATGCATGATCTCTTTACCAAAAGCCTTGCGTTGCTTCGCATAATCTTTTGATCTTTCATAAGCGCCTGAAGCAATGCCCAGGGCCTGCGAGGCAATACCAATACGTCCGCCGGAAAGCGTTTTCATGGCAAACACAAATCCTAAACCATCTTCACCAATCCTGTTTTCCTTTGGTACTATTACATCATTAAATAAAATGCTATGCGTATCACTTCCTCTTATACCTAATTTATTTTCCTTTGCACCTACGGAAACGCCCGGCCAGTTTTTTTCTACTATAAAAACATTTATTCCCCGGCTTTTTTTTGATGCGTCAGTCTGTGCAATAACAAGGTACACAGAGGCGGTGCCACCATTAGTGATCCAGTTTTTGGTGCCATTAAGAATATAATGATCGCCTTTATCTTCTGCAGTAGTTTGTTGCGAGGTAGCATCACTGCCTGCTTCAGGCTCACTTAAACAAAAAGCGCCAATATAAAGCTGACCATCTTTTTTACCCTGCGCAATAGGTGTGAGATATTTTTCTTTTTGGGCAGCACTACCAAATTTTTCCAGGCCCCAGCAAACCAGACTGTTGTTAACACTCATGCAAACGCTGGTACTGGCATCTACTTTACTAATCTCTTCCATAGCCAATACATAGCTTACGGTATCTAAACCAGACCCACCATATTCCGGCGGCACCATCATGCCCATAAAACCAAGATCAGCAAGTTTTAAAACCTGTTCCAAAGGAAATTTTTGCGCTTCGTCTCTTTCTATAACGCCCGGCAGGCATTCATTCACAGCAAAATCACGGGCTGCAAGCCGTATCATCTCCTGTTCTTCACTAAATTCAAAATTCATATAGGCTTCGTTAGGGTGCAAAAGTAAATTTCCCAACCCACATTTTTAAAACTATACATTGGTCTGATTTAAATAATTATTCAGTAAAGGTTTAAAGAAGTCTTTGCAAAGTAATGTCTTTTAGCCCCTCTCCCTGAAGGAGCGGGTTGGGGTGAGGTTTTCCCCTTATATTTGCAGCGGCAAGTCTTATACGGCCAGCTCCTGTTGAACTCCCCCAGGACCGGAAGGTAGCAAGGGTAAATGGTTGAGCGGTGCGATGTAAGTAACTTGCCATTTTTTTTGACCTGCCTTTTCGCTCAGAGAAGTAACTTTACGGCCGCAACATTTAAAACCAACAAATTATCGGTATATGAAATTTTTTATTGATACAGCTAATATTAACCAGATTAAAGAGGCCAATGAGCTGGGTATTTTAGACGGTGTTACCACCAATCCTTCGTTAATGGCTAAAGAAGGCATTAAAGGATTAGACGCTATTCATAAACATTATGTGGATATATGTAATGTGGTAAACGGTGATATTAGTGCCGAGGTTATTTCCACAGAATTTAATGCGATTATTGAAGAAGGAAAAGTATTGGCTGCGCTCCATAAAAATATTGTTGTAAAAGTGCCAATGATCAAAGATGGTATCAAAGCCATCCGGTGGTTTAAAGACAATGGTATACGCACAAACTGCACTTTAATTTTTAATGCAGGGCAGGCGATATTAGCAGCTAAAGCAGGTGCATCTTATGTGTCGCCGTTTATTGGGCGTATTGATGATATTGGCTGGGATGGCATGGAACTTATACATCAACTGGTGAATATTTTTAGTGTGCAGGGCTACGAAACAGAAATTCTTGCCGCTTCCATCCGCAATTCAAATCATATTATTAAATGTGCAGAAGCTGGCGCAGATGTAGTTACCTGTCCCCTGGAAGCAATTCTGGCTTTACTTAAACATCCGTTAACGGATAGCGGCCTTGCAAAGTTTTTAGAAGATGCGAAGAAGTAAGACTTTATAAAACCAATTCAAAACGAATCTACCTGACGGCAGACAGGTTACGCGAATTAAGGACTTAAGAAAAATCCTGATAGATAAAAAATCCTGATAAATATTTTCATCTCACATCCTAAATAATACTTTTTTCTTTTTTCTTTTTCCTGGATGATTTCTTAAGATCATTGAGGATTTCTTCATCAGTCTTGAGCTTTTCGTTGTCTTCCTTTGTTTTGATGAACATCGTAAATTCTTTATTCACCTTAGGATTTTTGCGCAGGCATACTTTTATCAAAACATGCGGCTTATTAAAATTTTTGTCAATAAAAAGACTGTTGCCAAAAAACCTGCCATCACTGGCCCAAAACACCACATCTGTACTATCCAAGGGCGTAAATTGGCCGTCAGCTAATTTGCCATCAACATTAATATAATTATAAGTGCCTTTTTTTAAACTGTCGGTATATAGATTTACATAAAGGTTATCGACCTTTTGGGCTTTGGTGAGAAAGAAAAATAGTGATAAAAGAAAAGTGTATGTAAGCTTCAATGTAAAATCTTTCCCTGCAGATATCGAATAAGATGCCAAAGGTTGCTTAGCAAAACCTTTTTGAATAATTTAAGTTATTAGAAAATTTTTTTGTGTAGTAAAAAAATGCACACATATTTGCAGGAACAATGCAAAACAATAATACATATAAAAGCTGGTGGCAATCAATCTCGTGATTGTGCCGCTATGTTGAATTTGTATTTTTAAATAAACAAGCCCCGGCACAATACGCCGGGGTTTTTATTTTATGAAGACAATTAATATCAGGACGACCTATAAAAAGTTATTTGCGGATGTGTATACACCTGTGGGTATTTATTTGCGGTTAAGAGATAAATTCAGGGATACACTTTTGCTGGAAAGCACTGATTTTCATGCAGGCGAAAATAGTTATTCGGTTATTGCCATAAACCCTGTGGCAGGTATAGAAATCAGCAGCACGAATGAGCTTGAATACAAGTTGCCGCTGCAGGAACCACAAAAAGTAAAGCAGGAAAAAACAAACATCAGCGAAGCGCTTTGGGAATTTATGCAGCGCTTTCATATAACAGAAGCAGTTCCTAAACCGATCAACATTGCACAGGGATTATTTGGCTATAGTACTTATGATGCCATCCAGTTTTTTGAGACTATAAAATTTAATGGAGACGATTCAAACCTAAAACCTGAAATACCGTTAATGCGCTACAGGCTGTTTCAATATGTTATCGTTATTAATCATTTTAAAGATGAATTATTTATCTGTGAGAATAATTTTGATGGCATACCAAGCGCCATTGAATCAATTGAAAGCCTGATAAAAAGTAAAGATGTGCCCGATTTTCCTTTCAGCGCTGTCGGCACAGAAACCTCATCGCTTATTGATGAGCAGTACAAAAACATGGTAAAGAAAGGCATTGCCAGTTGCCACAGGGGAGATGTTTTCCAAATTGTTTTAAGCCGGAAGTTTCAGCAACATTTTCAGGGTGATGAGTTTAAAGTTTACCGGGCATTGAGAAGCGTAAACCCAAGCCCCTATTTATTTTACTTTGATTTTGGCGACTATAAATTATTTGGCAGCAGCCCGGAGAGCCAGCTAATTATTGAAAATAACAAAGCTATAGTACACCCGATCGCCGGCACTTTTAAAAGAACGGGCGATGATGAA
>JANLXV010000677.1:0-1553 GCA_031365305.1 Chitinophagaceae bacterium | reverse complement strand
ATCGCAACCACATAACAATACAACGCCATCTACCGGGTTAGCTCTTATAGATTCTTCCACATCCATGCTTACCAGATTTCTATAAAGCATGGCTGTCGGCTTGATTAAGGTTTCGCCTAAAGACATTACAGGAAATTCAACCGGGAAACCACCAGCTTCTAACACACCCTTTTTTACGGCCTCAGCAAGATCACGCAAATGCGCATTGCACGGGGTTAATTCACTCCACGTATTACATATACCAATCACAGGTTTCCCTTCAAACATATCAGAAGGTATGCCCTGGTTTTTCATCCAGGCACGATAGATAAACCCATCTTTACCTTTACGGCCAAACCAATTACTGCTTCTTAATTTACTTGCTGCCAAACGGTATATTTTATTGCTTACTGCAAAGGTGTATAATCAATTTCAAGAAAATCTTCAACATTTTTTAACCAATACTGCTGAATAAACTGTGTATGATCATGGTGATTAGAATAGTTATCATAATGCGCCTGGTCAGCAAAGGTCATAGCCAGGCCAAAATCAAATGTATTTTTTTTACTGGTTTGTTTTAAACACTCAAAGTTTTGCACGCCCGGAATATTGGCAAGTTTTTTTGCTGCGGTGAAAAAGTTTTGCATAGCGATGGAATCTACCGAAACTTTAAATTTAAAAATGACTGAATGTTGTATCATAAATTTATTCTGTTTGTATATATCTGTTATCGCTTTTCTTTTGCAAGAGCTAAAAATTCAAATATCACACAAATTACAGGTACCATCTTATTCATTAAAATTTGTATAGAACAGGTGATAATTCTCATGCATCATGATCCCATTTTAATAAGCGATTCAAGTACTTTACCCAACTAAAAATAAGTTATTGGCGGGTTATTTTTTTTGCTACATAGGGCAAGATGTTTGTTACAAAAAGAAGCCCAGGAAAAAATTATCGTGCCGTAGGTACGGCATATTAATGATGTTGTATACCTACGGCACACATAATGATAAAATAAAATTCTTTTCTACAAATATTTTGTGCCTGCGGCACAATTGAAATGCCATTTTGGTTAATCCGTCAACTGTTTAATTTTTTTGGATTCCAGTTTAAAAGTGTGCTTACTTCCATGCCAGTCGCAAAAACCTTAACCAATTACCGTGCATTACATTTTCTACATCAGTTTTTGAATAGCCACGCTTAGCCAGTAAGGCAGGAAGCAATTGAAGATCAGCAATAGTCTCAAGATCGTAAGGACACTGCTCACGGCCAAAAGCGCCATCAAGATCAGAGCCTATACCAATGTGTAAAGCATTACCGGCGAGTTGGCAGATATGATCAAAATGATCAATGATCTTTTCAAGAGTACAATTCATTTCCTTTGGCGTAGATTGTCCTCTAACCCAACCCGGCACCATCATCCAGGCATCTAAGGCCCCACCAATAACGGCACCCCGATCAATCAAAGCTTTTATTTGATCATCATTAAACTGGCGGTTATGATTTACTAATGCTCTTACATTATTATGACTTGCCCATACATTGCCGTTAAAATGATTAAGCGCCTGCCA
>JANLXV010000619.1:0-7595 GCA_031365305.1 Chitinophagaceae bacterium | reverse complement strand
CTATGAAATTCGTGTATACAATCCCGGCGGTAATGTATATGTAAGCAAAAGCTTTTATAGTTATGGCGCCTGGGGCGGCGATAATAGTTCTTTTGAAGTAAATAATGAAGGCCATATAGATATTGAAACGGATAAGGAAACTTATAACAATGGTGATGTAGCCAAAATTTTATTTAAGACACCCTTCAGTGGCCGTATGCTCGTGACTACTGAGCGTGACGGCGTATTTACTTACCGGTATATTGATGTGGCTAAGCGTTCTGCTTCTCTCGATGTAAAAATCACTAAAGATTATTTACCTAATGTATATGTGACTGCAACATTATTTAAGCCACATGACATTTCAGACATACCCTTAACGGTGGCACATGGTTTCAAAAGTATTGATGTTCAGGATGCCGGCAGGAAACTGGATGTGCAGTTGATGGCAAACAAAAGCTCACGGTCAAATTCACATCAAAAAATTATAGTGAAATCTGCACCTGGTAGTTATATAACGCTTGCTGCAGTTGATAATGGTGTGTTGCAGGTTTCAGATTTTAAAACGCCTGATCCCTACCATTTCTATTATCAAAAAAAGGCTTTGGAAGTAAACAGCTACGATGTGTATCCGTTACTGTTCCCCGAATTAAGAGCAAGATTAAGCAGTACCGGTGCCGATGCTGAAAATGATATGACAAAACGTATGAACCCCATGCCGGCAAAAAGAGTTAAGATACTATCATACTGGGGCGGCATTAAAAAAACAAATGGCAATGGTATAGCAGAGTACGAATTTGATATACCGCAGTTCAGCGGCCAGGTCCGCCTGATGGCCGTGGCTTATAAAGATGATCAGTTTGGTAACGCAGAATCTACTATACAAGTTGCAGACCCGATAGTGATCAGCTCATCCCTGCCACGCTTTCTTAGCCCTGGAGATACACTTTTAATGCCAGTTACTTTAACCAATACTACCACCAAAGCCACTACAGCGCAAGCGTCGCTATCTGCAAGCGGACCGGTTACCATAGCCGGTAACAGTTCGCAGTCTGTAGCCATAAATGCTAACAGCGAAGGCCGCGTAATATTTAAGATTACAACAGGTAAAGTAATTGGTGTGGCAAAAGTGGTGATAACCGTAAAGGCGATGAATGAAATGTTTAAGGAAGAAACTGACATATCAGTAAGGCCATCTTCTACGCTCCAAAAAATAACAGGAAGTGGTTCAGTGGCAGGGGGTAAAAGTGAACACATCATCTTACCACAAAATGATTTTATAGCAGGCAGCAATAGTGCACAGCTTATTATTAGTAAGTCGCCGGTAGCAAACCTGGCGGATGAAATTCGTTACCTGATACAATACCCTTATGGCTGCACTGAGCAAACTGTTTCTTCCGCTTTTCCTCAATTATATTTTCCTGATCTCTCTGAAAAATTACAGCTTCAGTCAAAAGAGGATGCTTCATATTCAAATGTGATGGAAGCCATTCGCAAAATAAAAATGCGCCAGTTGTATAACGGTGCTGTCACTATGTGGGATGGCGAAGGCAAAGAAGATTGGTGGATCACGGTTTATGCTGCACACTTTTTACTTGAAGCCCGTAAAGCGGGTTTTGATGTAGATAACAGCCTGCTGGAAACAATGCTTGGCTATGTTTCTAATAAATTAAAAACTAAAGAAACTATCACCTACTATTATAACCGGGATCAGAATAAAAAAATAGCACCTAAAGAAATACCCTACAGCTTGTATGTGCTTGCTCTGGCAGACAGGACGCAGGTTTCAGCAATGAATTATTATAAAGCTAATCCGCAATTTTTGGCGTTGGATGGTAAATATCTGCTGTCGGCAGCATATGCTATTGCCGGCGACAGAAAGTCTTACGTGGCTTTTTTACCATCGGCTTTTAGCGGCGAATATTCTGTGCAACAAGCTGGCGGCAGTTTTTACAGTGCCGCCAGAGATGAAGCCATTGCTTTAAATGCTCTGATAGAAGTTGACCCCGGTAATAAGCAAATCCCCGTAATGGCAAAGCACGTAGGCGACAGGTTAAAAACTGAGAAGTATCTTAATACACAGGAAAAAGCCTTTTCATTTTTGGCGCTGGGCAAACTTGCAAGGGCCACCAACCAGTTAACTGTTAGTGGCGATATAAAGAGTAATGGCAAAGTTATCGGCAGTATAACTGATAAAGATATTATCCTGAAGGGCAATCAATTAAAATCAACAGGTATAGACATTACCGCCCAGGGTAACGGCAGGCTTTATTATTCATGGCAAGCAGAGGGCATAAGCGCTAATGGGGCTTACGTGCAGGAAGATAATTTTATTAAAGTAAGACGAAGCTTTTTTGATCGCAACGGGAAAGCCTTAACCGGTAATACTTTCAGGCAGAACGACCTGGTGATTGTAAAGATTACATTGGAGAAAGCATTTAACAGCAACATTGAAAATATTGTGATAACAGACCTCCTGCCATCCGGTTTTGAAATAGAAAATCCACGGACTAAAGAAATACCCGGCATGGATTGGATAAAAGATGCAGCAGAACCAACAGCTTTTGATGTAAGAGATGACAGGATACATTTTTTTGTAGACGCCTATTCGCCCCGGCAAGTTTATTATTATGCCG
Source organism: Chitinophagaceae bacterium (assembly GCA_031365305.1). Lineage (GTDB taxonomy): Bacteria > Bacteroidota > Bacteroidia > Chitinophagales > Chitinophagaceae > Ginsengibacter. The sequence continues at coordinate 4,980 of JANLXV010000619.1, read as the reverse complement.
TAAGAGTTGTGTCATTAGGTAAGTTTAAACAGGGGCCGGTGAGTGCAGATGCGATGTACAAAGGAGAGATACATTCTTATAATGGCGCAGGCACAATTAAGGTAATTCAGTAGGTTGATGTTGCCTCATTATTTTTATTGTTGAAAGCAGACAAAGCTTTTTGCATCTGGTTCACAATCTCCTCATTCATTAAATTGCCTAAGCTGCCTTCATGCGTATGGCGTAAAGGCACAGAGGCATCAAACCGAAAAGAGCCATCATTTACATCATTACCAATTTGGCGGTAGGCATCTCTGAATGGGATGCCTTTACTTACCAATTGATTTACCGCTTCTACCGTAAATATGTACCTGTATTTTTCATCTTTTAAAATATCGTTCTGCACAATAATGTTATTAAGCATGAGACCCGCTAATTCAATGCAGGCCTTAAGTTCAGCTATTGCAGGAAACAAAATTTCTTTCGTGAGTTGTAAATCCCGGTGATAGCCGGAAGGCAAATTGATAAGCAATAAAGCCAGCTCATTTGGCAGCGCTTGTATCCTGTTGCATTTAGCCCTGATCAATTCAAATACATCCGGATTTTTTTTATGTGGCATAATGCTGCTGCCTGTTGTAAGTTCATCCGGAAAGGAAATAAATCCAAAATTCTGGCTCATATACAAACAGCAATCCATAGATAATCTGGATAGGGTAGAAGCGATGGCACTAAGCCCGGTTGCAACTGCTCTCTCTGTTTTACCACGGGTCATTTGCGCATATACTGAATTATAATTTAAGCCGGCAAAGCCTAATAACTCTGTGGTATAAGTTCTGTCTAAAGGAAATGAAGAGCCATAGCCTGCACCACTTCCTAAAGGGTTTTTATTGGTGATGTGATAAGCGGCAATCAGCCACTCCATATCATCTACAAGGCTTTCGGCATAAGCGCCAAACCATAACCCGAATGATGATGGCATGGCAACCTGCAGGTGTGTGTAGCCGGGTAACAGCACATCTTTATAGGCGTTGCTTTGGTTGATTAAAAGATCAAAAAAATCTTTAGTAATATTTTTTATTGAAAGTATTTCAGCCTTCAGGTACAATTTAATATCTACAGCTACCTGGTCGTTACGGCTTCTGCCGCTATGAATTTTTTTACCGGCTTCTCCTATCCTTTCTGTCAGCATCATCTCTACCTGCGAGTGAATATCTTCAGCTTCTTCGCTGATCATAAAATCACCGGCATCAATTTCATTTAAAATTTTTTGTAACTCAGCTACAACAACTTTGCTTTCTTCAACTTGCATAAGGCCGGTTTTGCCAAGCATAGTTACATGCGCTATGGAGCCCTGAACATCATACCTGGCAAGCATCTCATCAAATTCCTTATCCCGGCCAACTGTAAATTTTTCGATGATCGCAGATACTGCCGTACTATTTTTTTGCCAGAGTTTCATGTAGACTTAATGATTAATGAAGCTAAATATCATTCGCAAAAGGGCTTTAAAGGATATTATTTAATAAGCTGATATAAAGTTCAATACCTTCCTTAATTTCTTTCAAATAAATAAATTCATCGGCTGAATGACTCCTTGCAGAGTCTCCGGGACCAATTTTTAAAGCAGGAAAACCAAGCAAAGCTTTATCACTTGTTGTCGGCGAGCCGTAATAAGATCTTGATAATTTTAAACCGGCTTGTACCAAAGGATGATCAAGCGGAATGGAAGATGATCTCAGCCTTGTACTTCTTGGTATAATATTGCTTTGTATGTTTTGCCTGATTTCATCCAGCACTTCTTCAAAGGTGTAAAGCTCATTCACTCTTACATCAACCATAAAATGGCAGGAGGCAGGTACTACATTATGCGCCTTATTTTCTGTGCTGATGCCTGTTACATTCATTTTTACCGGCCCTAAAAGTGCAGAGTTTTTTGCAAACTTGTATTGCTTTATCCATTCTATATCTGCTATGGCTTTATATAAAGCATTTACACCTTCCTCTCTTGCAGAATGGCCTGCTTTACCTTTTGCTTCGCAATCCAATACCATAAGACCTTTTTCTGCAATGGCCATGTTCAGCAATGTAGGTTCTCCCACAATGCCACACCAGTTTTTAAATGGTGTATCTGTGCCTCCCGACAAGTTTAAAAAGCTGTTTTGTTTTAATAAAGCTTCTACACCATCAGGGCCTGAAATTTCTTCTTCGGCTGAGGCTACTAAAACAAGATTATATTTTAAAGATGGTTCATTATAAAAATGTATAAAAGCTGCGATCAATGCTACAAGACAACCGCCTGCATCGTTGCTGCCCAAACCATAAAGTTTACCATCAACTTCATCCGGTGAAAAAGGATCAAGTGTATAAGCTGAATTAGGCTTTACCGTATCATGATGTGAATTAAGGAAGATAACAGGCTTTGCTACATCAAAATATTTATTCACAGCCCAGATGTTATTTAGATAACGGCGTGTAGTGATTGCTTTTGATTGTAAAAATTCCTGTAAAACATCTGCAGTAATATTTTCAGCACGGCTGAATGATGGAATTGAAATGAGTTGCTTTAAAAGCTGTAAGGCTTCAGTGTAAAGCGTTTCAGGCGACAACATATTATTGAATGATGGTTGTTCCGGCATGGCCTGTTATTAATTGGTCAATTTGTTCAGCCTGCCCGATAATGACTTTACCTACGCCATTAGCTATCGCAGAGAATGCGTTATCTAACTTTGGCAACATACCGGAATGTATTGTTTTCTCTTCAGTCATCTTCAGGTATGCGTTGTGGTCAAGGCTATTTACTACCGAGTTATCGTCTTCAATATTTCGTAACACACCGGCTTTTTCAAAGCAATAGATCAGGTTTACTTCGTAATCTTTTACCAGGCTTTTTGAAACTTCCTGCGCAATAGTATCTGCATTGGTATTCAGTAACTGCCCGTTTGTGTCTGCAGTAATTGGCGCAAGAACAATTGTAATGTCCTCTTTTAAAAGATTTACAAAGAATGAATTCTTTATCTCATCTATATCACCTGCAAAACCATAATCGGTGTCATTATTTTTTACTATTCGTTTATGGGCTTTAATACATCCGCCATCAACACCACTAAAACCGGCAGCATTACACTTGTTGGCATTGAGCATCGCTACAATATTTTTATTGATATAACCGGCGTACACCATTGTCGCTATCTTAAGAGTTTCTGCATCTGTAACACGCCTGCCGTTAATTATTTGTTGTGGTAAACCTAACTGTTCCGCAAGCCTTGTAGCTAATTTGCCACCGCCATGTATCACTATCTTTTTGTGATTGATAGCGGCCAGCTTATGTAAAAACAAAGCCAGCTTTTGCTCATCATCAATTATATTTCCCCCAATCTTTATTACCAATAATTTTTCCATATTATTGATTAATACCTTTCAATATTTCTTTTAAAACAGCCTGTGCGGCGTAAACCCTGTTACCTGCCTGTTCTGTTACCAAACTATGTGAGCCATCTAACACTTCGTCGCTTAACTCCACATTTCTTCTAACCGGCAGGCAGTGCATCACCTTAGCTTTATTTGTTGCCAGCAATTTATTATTGGTCAACATCCAGTCTTCATTTGCCGGCAACATTTTACCATAATCTTTGTAGCTGCTCCAGTTTTTTACATAAATAAAATCTGCATTTTCCAAAGCTTCATCCTGGTTGGTTATTATGGTTGCGCCTTTTGTATAAACACGATCAAGTTCATAGCCTTCAGGATGCGTGATAATAAAATCAGAATGCCCCCAGGCATTTACCCATTCGGCAAAGCTATTGGCAACACATTGTGGCAGCGGTTTTACATGTGGTGCCCAGGTGAGAACGATCTTCGGCTTTTTATGCTTCTTTTGTAAATTTTCTTTTATGGTAACCAGGTCAGCAAGGCTTTGTAAAGGATGCAGTGTGGCGCTTTCCAGGCTTATAACCGGTACGCCGGCATATTGAATAAACTTATTAATGTATTGTTCGCTATAATCTTCTGCACGATCATGTAATGATGGAAATGTGCGCACGGCAAGCACATCGAAATATTTTCCCAGAACCGGTGCTGCATCTTTAACATGCTCTACTGAACTGCCGTTCATAATAACATCATCATCAAATTCAAGCGCCCAGCCTTCCTGACCAACATTAAAAACGATGACTTCCATCCCTAAATTCTGAGCAGCAATTTGTGTGCTTAAACGTGTACGCATACTTGGGTTTAGAAATAAGCAGCCCAACCTTTTTCCTTTGCCAAGGTTTTTATTTTTATGGGGAGAATGCTTAAATGCTATAGCGCTTTTTACCAGGCTATCTATATCATCCACATCATTAACAGAAATAAATTTTTCCATTTCCTGGCAGGCTTTAGGGTTATTTATAATGCTTCAACAGCAGTTTTGTTTTCCGCTCTTAAGGCTGATGCTTCAGCATGTAATGCTTCTATAAATAAATCAATGTCTTTAGATGATATATTTAAAGCCGGCAACAGCCTGATAACATTCGGTTTTGCTTCGCCGGTAAATATATGTTGGTTGATCAATAATTTTTTTCTAAGATCTTTTAAGTCGCCGGGAGTATCAAAGCCGATCATCAGGCCACGTCCACGAATATTTTCAATGCCTTCAACCTCTTTCAATCTTTCCTGTAAATATTTTCCTTTATCGCAGGCGGACTGGATAAGGTTTTCAGATGCTATCACTTCCAATACAGCCAACGCAGCAGCACAGGCAAGGTGATTGCCACCAAAGGTTGTACCAAGCATGGATTGTTTCGGCTTTATATGCGGCGCTATTATAATGCCACCAACCGGAAAGCCATTACCCATGCCCTTTGCCATGGTATAGATGTCTGCATTTACACCGGCATAATCATGCGAGAAAAATTTTCCACTTCTGCCATAACCGCACTGCACACTGTCGGCGATATAAACTGCGTTGTATTTATCGCATAGAAGCCTGATCAATTGTAAAAAACTTTCGTTTGCAGTGTT
>JANLXV010000136.1:0-11524 GCA_031365305.1 Chitinophagaceae bacterium | reverse complement strand
TTTTTTCAAGGCCACGTAACAATGCACCGCCGCCGGTTAAATATAAACCCCTGCGATATATATCAGAAGCCAGTTCCGGCGGCGTGGTTTCAAGTGCCTTCAGTATGGCCTCCTCAATTTTAAAGATTGATTTATCCAGGGCTTCAGCCACTTCCTGGTAGCTTACAAAAATCTGTTTAGGAATACCAGTGACAAGGTCACGGCCGTTAACCGGAATATCGTCCGGTGGATTTTCGAGATCCTTCATTGCAGCGCCAATCTGTATTTTGATCTGTTCGGCGGTACGCTCACCTATCAGCAAACTATGGTAACGCCTTAAAGCTTCCATAATATCTGCCGTAAATTCATCTCCTGCAATTCTTATAGATTGATCGCACACAATACCAGCCAGGGCAATAACGGTGATGCCTGTAGTACCACCGCCAATGTCAATGATCATATTCCCGACAGGCTCTTCCACATCAATACCAATACCTAATGCCGCAGCCATAGGTTCATGCAGAAGGTAAACTTCTTTTGCGCCGGCCTGCTCTGCACTATCTCTAACCGCTCTTTTTTCTACCTCTGTAATACTGCTGGGTATGCAGATCATCATCCGCCAACTGGGAGGAAATAACGGTTGCTTGGGGTAGATCATTTTGATCATAGCCCGTATCATTAGCTCTGCCGCATTAAAATCAGCAATAACCCCATCTTTTAAAGGCCTCACGGTTCTTATACTTTCATGGGTTTTTTCGTGCATCATTAATGCCTTTTTACCCACGGCTAATAAATTCTTCGGATTGTTTCTATCTAACGCCACTATTGAAGGCTCATTCACCACCACTACATCATTATGAATGATGAGTGTATTAGCTGTACCAAGGTCTATGGCGATTTCCTGTGTAAAAAAATTAAAAAGCCCCATGCGTTATCGTGATATTGAACAATATATTGAATGCGTGCAAAGTTGTAGGAAATAATTTGAATTATCACTCCCGAAGATTTCATATTTAACTTTTGAAAAACAGCATGACATTTTGTTCGCAACCGTGCATTTACTTTATAAATTCATAGCCAATGTCTCTGCGATAATACATGTCTTCAAAATAAATATGCGATAAAACTTCTTTAGATAATTCAATGGCTTCAGTAAGATTATCTGCCAGTGCTGAAACAGTTAAAACTCTGCCGCCGCTGCTAACAACGTCAGAACCATCGAATTTAGTACCTCCATGAAAAATAAGCACACCGCCATTGGCTTCATCATACTTCATAAAATCGGGGCTCTCCATGTAACCGAGATCTACAAATCTGCCTTTTTCAAAATGACCCGGATAGCCGCCGCTCACTGCCATTATAGTTGCCGCAGCACGTTTATCAATACTAATATGATGGTTGTTTAGTTTTCCTTTTGAAGTATCAATAAATAATTCAAGGAGATCATTTTTTATTCTCAACAGCACAACTTCTGTTTCGGGATCACCCAATCTGCAATTGTATTCGATAACTAAGGCTTCATCATTTACCTTAATAATACCGATAAAAATAAAGCCCTGGTATATGAGTTTTTCTTTTTGGATACCCTTTATTGTTGGCTCAACAATGGTTTCAATTATTTTTTGCATGAACTGTATGCCTACAAAAGGCACGGGGCTTATTGCCCCCATTCCGCCTGTATTCAGGCCTGTATCTTTTTCCCCGATGCGTTTATAATCTTTTGCCTCCGGCAGTAATATATAATTTTCACCATCGGTTAATACAAACACACTTACTTCAGTACCGGGAAGAAATTGTTCAACAACCACCTTTTTACCTGCTTCGCCAAATTTTGATTGGTGAATCATTAATTCAAACTCACCTAAGGCTTCAATATGATTATTACAAATGAGTACGCCTTTACCTGCAGCCAGGCCATCTGCTTTTAAAACTATTGGTAAGGTGTGTTGCTTTATATAATCTATGCCCTCCGTAAAATTCAACGTATCAAATTCCCGGTAGGCGGCAGTTGGTATGTTATGCCTTTGCATAAAAGCTTTTGCAAATGACTTACTGCCTTCCAGTTGGGCAGCTTCCTTTGAGGGGCCAATGACCATTATATTTTTAAGAGCCTCATCTTCTTTAAAAAAATCAAAGATGCCTTTTACAAGTGGATCTTCCGGCCCTACAACCAGCATTTCAATTGTCTTATTGATGCAAAATTGTTTTATGGCATCAAAATCATCAACGCTCAAATTCACATTTTCAGCAACTTGTACTGTGCCTGCATTTCCGGGAGCTACATAAATTTTAGGTTTTAGTAAACTTTGAGAAAGCTTCCATGCAAGTGCATGTTCACGCCCACCAGATCCAAGGATTAGCAAGTTCATTTTAGTTATTTTATCAAAGTAATTTTAGGACCGGTCTTGTAAATATGTATTGTAGCTATAAGTATAAAAGCTGTAAACTTAATTCTAATCTTCTATATGATCGCAGGTTAACAAGCAATTTTAAAAAAGTAAAATGCTGTAATATTATTTGTATGTACTTTACAAACCTTTACTTTTAATCAAACCAACTGATATGGAAACATCTCTACCATTAAATGGCAAGCATCCCCGGGGTTTATATGTTTTGTTTTTTACTGAAATGTGGGAACGTTTCGGTTATTATTTGATGGTTGGTATTTTCTTATTGTATTTAACGGATACGGTTGGCAATGGCGGCAGAGGACTGGATAATGTGGCTGCAGTAAGTATTGTAGGCAGCTATGTTGCGCTGATTTATTTAAGCCCTTTCATTGGCGGTTTGGTAGCAGACCGGTATTTAGGGTATACGAAATCCATTTTTCTTGGCGGCTGTTTACTGGCGCTTGGCTACTTTTTAATTGCTGTTAATGGCAGCAATACAGTAATGTATCTTGGTTTATTTTCTGCCATTATCGGTAACGGTTTTTTCAAACCAAACATCAGCACTTTATTAGGTAACATTTATAACCGGCCTGATCTAAAACCTAAAAAAGATATTGCCTATAACATCTTTTACATGGGCATTAACATAGGTGCATTCATCTGCAATTTTGTTGCGGCTTTTTTACGTAATAATTATTCATGGGGATATGCTTTTGCAGCCGCAGGTGTTGGTATGGTGCTAAGCATGATATGGCTTGCAATTGGCTTAAAACATGTAAAATATGCTGATGTTATAAAGCCTCTCCAAAAAGACGACATGCCTATTTCAAAAATTGTGATGAGCGTTTTTGCCCCGGCAATAATTGCGGGCCTTGTCGGCTGGTTTATACCAGGCAATATTTTAGGGTCAGATTCAAACGACGCTTTTATTTTTGCCTGCATCCCAATCATCTTTTTTTATTTTAGTTTGTGGTATCGTGCAAAAGGTTTTGAAAGAAAACGCATCAGCACTTTATTAATATTATTTGGTGTGTCTATTATCTTCTGGAACATTTATAACCAGAACTCTACGGCTTTAACTATATGGGCGCAAACGTATACAAACCGCGAATCACCCAAAGCAATTGAACCGGTTTTAAAGCCTTTTGGCTTTTTAGAAACTGTGAATACAAAGCCAACAGAAGTGCCTATAGTTGACAACCAGTTCCGGGCACAGGCAGATGACAAAGGAAACGTAATGACCAGGCAAGGCACTGATCTGTATTTTCAGAATTTACAGAAGGACAGATTTCCGCCGGAAGGCCAGGATCTTAAGCTGCTATCAACAGAAATATACCAATCCATCAATCCATTCTGGATAATAGTTTTAACACCGGTCATTGTTGCATTTTTCGGTTGGATGCGGGCAAGAAAAAAAGAACTGTCTACGCCAAGCAAATTTGCCTGGGGAACATTGATTGCCGGTTTATCATCTCTTGTAATGGTTTTTGCCTGTTTGTCAACCGACATCTATTTAAATAAAGTTTCAAGCTGGTGGATCTTTAGTAGTTATGGCGTATTTACTATTAGCGAATTATTTGTAAGCCCCGTTGGTCTTTCCTTAACCTCTAAAGTGGCGCCACGCAGGTTAACGGCTTTAATGATGGGTGGTTGGTTTATCACAACATCTTTAGGCGGAAAAATCTCAGGCATACTTGCCGGTTTTTGGGACAAGTTTGATAACAAGGCTGTGTTTTTTGCCATAAGTGCTGTAGCAGCAATTGTTGCCTGTTTCCTTTTATTACCGTTAGCCAAACGATTGAACAGTGTTGTGGAAGAAGCTGCGGGATCAGACGATTAAACAAGTTCTATTTCAATGATAAAAGCTGTGTCTCAACATGGCTTTTCTTTTTTAATATTAATTTTTAAAGATGGCTACACAAAAATCTTTCACGCCTTTTGTACCACCGCAAACTTTAATGAAAGAGTTTACGGTAAAGGCAATTCTTATTGGCTGCCTTATGGGAATGCTGTTTGGGGCCGCAACGGTTTATCTTGCTCTAAAAGCCGGCCTTACCGTTTCCGCATCTATCCCTATTGCGGTAATTGCTATTACGCTTGGCAGAAGATTTTTTAAGACAACCATTCTTGAAAATAATATCATACAAACCACAGGTTCGGCGAGTGAAAGCATAGCCGCCGGTGTCGCCTTCACTCTTCCGGGATTTTTGTTTTTATCAATGAGTGAAGATGGCAAAAGTGTAGGCACTGAATACTTTAATTATCTCACCATTTTAATACTGGCTATACTCGGTGGCTTATTGGGAACGCTGATGATGATTCCCTTGCGGCGTGCATTGATTGTTAAAGAACATGATACGCTGCCATACCCTGAAGGCACCGCTTGCGCCAGTGTTTTAAAGGCCGGTGAAAAAGGTGGAGACTTTGCAAAGACAGCCTTCTTCGGTGTATCGGTAGCATTAATCTATGCTTTTTTGCAAAGGATATTTCATGTGATTTCTGAAGTGCCGGCTTATGCAACAAATCTCACGAATAAATTTTTTCCGGCTGCTAAAGTAAGTGGCGAAATAACGCCAGAGTATTTAGGCGTTGGCTATATCATAGGACCCAAAATTTGTGGCGTACTTGTGGCAGGTGGTGTATTAAGCTGGCTGGTGTTTAACCCTTTACTGGCAACATTAATACAGGACCAATCTGTGATTGCCACTCAACTCATAAAACTTGGTTACCTCAAAGACCTGGCGACTGCAGGCGGGCCGGGAAGCTGGAACCCTGTAACACACACTTTTGCTGATTCTGCTTCTGCTATTTACAGAGCATACATTCGGCAGGTTGGTGCAGGTGCAGTTACAGCAGGTGGTTTTATAACATTATTAAAAACCATACCTACTATCGTATCGTCATTCAAAGAAAGCATCGGTAGTATTAAAGATAAAACAGAAGGCAGTTCCGTTTTAAGAACTGATAAAGATCTTAATGTTAAGGTGGTTTTATTTGGCAGCATCGCTCTTATAATATTGATGGCTCTAATTCCATTGATACCAGGCAACGGGATTTTCAACCGGTTACTATTAGGCATTTTGGTTGTGATATTCGGGGCCTTTTTTGTAACTGTTTCATCAAGGATCGTTGGTATAATTGGTTCGAGTAATAACCCCATCAGCGGTATGACCATAGCGACAGTTATGGCAACCTGCCTTGTGTTTATAGGTATTGGCTGGAGTGGTAAAACCTATGAGCCAATGGTACTTGTTGTAGGCGGAATGATTTGTATTGCAGCCGCCAACGCCGGTGCCACATCACAGGATCTGAAAACCGGTTATATACTCGGCGCTACGCCAAAGTATCAGCAGATTGCGTTGTTCATTGGGGCAATCGTGTCTTCATTAGTTATTGGCCTTACTATAAAAATATTGGATAACCCAACAAGCGAAATGCTTAGCCAGGGCATAACACATGCCATCGGCAGCGATAAGTTCCCCGCACCACAGGCAACGCTGATGGCAACGTTGATAAAAGGAATTTTATCATTTAACCTGGATTGGCAATTTGTTTTTGTGGGCATCTTCCTCGCCATTGTTATGGAGCTTTGCGGCGTTAAATCGTTAAGTTTTGCAGTGGGGGCTTACCTGCCGCTTTCCACAACCTTACCAATTTTTGCCGGCGGTGTTGTTAAAGGTTTGGTAGATTGGAAAGGTCGTAAAAAAGCGCAGCCTGTAGAGGAAGATGATCTCGGAAAAGGTAATTTATTTGCCACAGGGTTAGTAGCGGGTGGTGCCTTAGCAGGTGTGGCTGTTGCGTTACTTACAGCCAGCAGTGAATCACTTGCAAAGAAAATGGACGTTGTAAATTTTGAACATAAGATCAGTGAATTAATTGGAGAGAATCCTTACCAATTATTAGGCGTATTATTTTTTGTGGTGATGGCTATTATTATGTATCGTGTCGCTATTAAAAAATCTCCTGATGATGTGCCTTTAGATGTTTAGATGAACTGCAGGTGATTAAATTTACTGCCTAAGATTTTTGCATCATCAGCATCAAGCCATTTATTTAAGATAGTAGCGTACACATTCTTAAAATCAATAGTGTGTTTTAGATCGCCTTCGTTTAAATCGGTCAGATCAGGCATAGCGTTTATTAAACCCTGTTGTTTTAAACCGCCGCTTATAAAAAACATGTTATTCGCTGAGCCATGATCTGTGCCACCGCTTGCATTTTGCGATACACGGCGGCCAAATTCGCTAAAGGTCATTAACATAACATCATCAAGCCGGTGGTTTGCTTTTAATTCTTTCACAAAGGCTTCCACAGCATCATTCAATTCTGTAAATAATCTTTTTTGTTGATTAGCCTGGTTGACATGCGTATCAAAACTGCCAAGGCTAACATAATACACCCTTGTATTAATGCCCGATGAAATGAGTGAGGCAATGGTCTTCAAATTTTTACCAAGCATTGTTGAAGGATAGACCTGAGCCGAATTGTATTGTTTGCTTTCGTTGTAGATATAATCAGCACTGCTGAGTGTTTCGCTCATGGTTTTGTACAGATAATCTACAGTTTCATCACCATGTTCATGCGCCTCATTTAATTGTCTGAAATAGTTTACACCTGTTGTTGCCCGCAAGCGACCGATGTTGGTAAAGGCAAGGGCTTTATTATTTTCACCTTTTAATGCAAGGCTTAATACATCATCAATTTCCAAAGCATTTGTAGGCTTATCACAACCTGAACATTGTGCATCCAGGTATCTTCCCAGCCAACCTGTATTCAAATATTGATCACTTGCGTTTGCGCTTTGCCAAATATCCATGCTTCTAAAATGGGAACGGTCCGGGTTAGGATAACCAACAGCATTTAAAATGCCAAGATTGCCTTCGTGGTACAATGTTTTAAAAAATGGCAAGGCAGGGTTGATACCTGCATCGGTATTTAAAAAAAGTGCATTTTGTTTAGTGATAGCAAGGCCTGGCCGGCCTTTGTAATAAATATCGTTACTGACTGGAATGATGGTATTCAGGCCATCATTACCACCGCTAAGCTGAATAACCACAAGCACTTTATTACCTTTTGGCAACAACTGTTTTTGCTCAAATGCTTTTAAAAACTTTGGTAGCATAAGCGCTGTAGTAGCCAGCGAACCGGCCTGTAAAAAATCACGTCTTTTAATAAGCATTATAAAAAATTTAAATCATTTACCTAACATAGTTGGTACTCTGGTGTGCTCATCAATTTTAAAATAGAGGTTTTTATAAATACCGCCCTGTCATCCTGCTGAATATTATTCTGAATAATATTCAGGTTTATGCCTGAAGTATTTTGCAAAAGCGCCATCGCTATTTGGGGCAGAAGTTCATTGCGCTTTACCTCTTTAAAAATAGTTTCAACCTGTTGCCATTTAACAGTACCCGCAAACGCTTTTCCTTTGCCAATCACATCGCCGGGTACCGGCATACCCATCATGGCATCGTCATCATCTTTTGGTGAAACCGTTAAAGCTGTATTGCCTGTTATGATATATGGAAGAGTGAGACGGAACATTAAAGAACTGCTGTCTATCCAGTTTTTACCGCCGGGCCAACCGGCTACGTTTGGCGGGTAAAACAGCACCTGACCCAAAGCCCGTTGAACTAACAACTGCATGTCTTCATTCTCCATATCAATCGGTATAAAACGGCGTATGCCGGCAAGCAATTCAATGGGAGACTTAATTTTAATACCGATGTTTTCGTCTTTATAAAACCAGGAAGACGTAAAAATTTTTTGCAGGAGTTCCTGAATGTTGTAACCGCTTTGATAAAATTCACAGGCAAGTTCATTAATCAAATTAATGTCGGGTGTAGTGTTTACAAAGTATCTATAAATTTTAGCGGTGATAAATATTGCCGTTTCTTTTCTTTCCAGTAAAAGATCTATAACATCATCTCCATTAAAATTGCCAGATTTATCAAAAATGGTTTTAACACCATTGTCATGCAAAAAAGGCCGATCTACAAACTCGCCTCTGCCATTAAAACCCCAGCCGGTAAAGGCTCTTGCGGCTTCTTTAATATCCTGTTCTGAATAATTACCGTGACCTAATGTAAATAACTCCATTACTTCTCTTGCAAAATTTTCGTTGGGATGTTGCTTTTTATTTTGCTGGTTGTTAAGAAATGATAACATCGCCGGGCTTTTGCTTACCTGTCTTAATAGGTCACCGAAATTGCTGAGTGCATTTTCCCTGATCGTATTAATAAGTTGTTGCTGAAAATAAATATTGATCACCCGGCAGGCAAAATGCCCATGCCAGAACAAGCTCATCTTTTCAAGCAATTGGGCTTCGCCGTTGATCATTTTATCAAGCCATAGCAGGTTGAGCGTTTTTAAACCATCACGTGAGTTGGTGCGCATCATTTGCTTCTGCTCTTTGCTTAAATTTTCAAGCTTAATAACATCCTGTACGCCTTTTATAACACCATCAAAAAGATTATTTGCCACTTCAAACGGGTAGGGTTTTTTTGCCGAAGTTTTTACAAGAAGTTTATAAAGATCAGCCTGCGAAATGGTATCAAGTTTATCGGCGTTCTCAGCCATGGGGCCAAAAGCTGCACGCCATAACAAGTGTTGATTCTTAACCTGGTTAATTGCCATAAAAGCTATGACCAAAAGGCATTGCTGTAGTTTAACGAGGGAAAAACTGCGGATAGTTAATAAAAAGACAAGGCCTGGCATTCACATGAATTAATGCTCAATCGCCAAATATTTCATAGCACTTATACTAACTAACGTTATCTCCGTTTTTAAAATTTTCGGGCAGTAGCTGAAAATCACGGCTATTTATTACAGGACAATAAACTATTTATTAACCATCTTACCTTTAATTACTAATTTTTAAGGAAGCAAATAGTAAAAACAATAGCATGAGTACAGTGAATGTGGAAAAACAAATTGATAATTATTTATCTCTTCTTACCGCAACGCAGAAAAAAGCTGTATTGACTGTAGTAAAGACAATAGCGCTTGCCCAGCAGGATTATGGTGATATATGGGAAGACAAGGACTTTACAAAGGAGATGGACAATCGTGTTGATGAATATATAACCGGAACCGCCAGGTTATATCAGTTTGAAGACATGAAAAAAATTGCCATATCAACATACCTTTCTAAAAAAAATCGTAAGAAATGAATTACGGTTACAGCCTTCATGAAAAAATTCAAATTGATTTAATGAAGGTTTTGAATGGTACGAAAATAAAAAAAAAGGACTGGGCCATGAATTTTTAGAAGCAGTAGCGAAGAAGATTTCCGAAATTGTTTCCCGCCCTGAAACATTTGGCAGTAAAGGTAATCCTAAATACAGAGAAGCTGCAGTACAGCGTTTCCTATACATCATAGTTTACCGCATTTATAAAAAGAAAAAGGAAATATTTATTAGTGCCGTACATCATGTAAAAAAATCTCCAGGGAATAAATACCTTAAGCCTGACTAATCCTTGTCTCACCAAAATATTTCCACAATACTTCAGGTAACTCAATACCATCTTTATTTTGAAAATTTTCAAGCAGGCAGGCCACAATTCTTGGCAGCGCAAGAGATGAGCCGTTTAAAGTATGTACCAGGTTGGTTTTGCCTTTATCATCTTTATAACGGATCTTCATCCGGTTCGATTGAAAGGTTTCAAAATTGCTTACAGAACTTACCTCAAGCCATTTTTGCTGGGCAGCAGAATACACCTCAAAGTCATAAGTCAACGCAGAGGTAAAACCCATATCGCCGCCACACAATCTTAAAATGCGGTAAGGCAGTTGCAATGATTGCAACAGCTTTTCTACGTGATCAACCATTTGCTGGTGCACTTCGTAACTGTTATCAGCTTTGGTAAGCTGAACAATTTCAACTTTATCGAATTGATGCAGCCTGTTAAGCCCTCTAACATCTTTGCCATAGCTGCCCGCCTCTCTTCTGAAGCAAGGCGTATAAGCCGTCATTTTTATGGGGAGATGATTGTCATTAATAATATCATCGCGGTAAATATTTGTAAGCGGCACTTCAGAAGTTGGAATCAGATACAAATTATCATTGGCATCATGATACATCTGCCCTTCCTTATCGGGCAACTGACCCGTGCCATAAGCAGATGCTTCATTCACCATTAGCGGCGGCTGAAATTCCATGTAACCTGCCGCTGTATTAAAATCTAAAAAGTATTGTATTAACGCTCTTTGAAGTTTAGCGCCTTTGTTTTTATACAGCGGAAAGCCGCTGCCGGTAAGCTTATTGCCGGTTTCAAAATTGATAAGATCATATTTTAGGGCGAGATCCCAGTGAGGCACAGCGCCTGCATGTAAAACGGGTTTTGCGCCGTTCTCTTTAACCAGGTCATTATCTTCTGCTACTTTTCCCGCAGGTACAGAGTCATGCGGAAGGTTAGGAAGCTTTATCAATTGCTCTGTCAAAAACTTTTCTGTTGCGGCCACACCTTCCTGCAGCGGTTGCAGTTGTATTTTAAACTCTGCTACTTTTTCTTTTAATTCCCTGGCCTCAGGCTGTTTGCCGCTTGCCATTAACTGCCCCACCTGCTTTGATAATGTGTTAACCTGCGATTGAACATACTCTGCTTCAGTCTGTAATTTTTTCCGTTCTTCATCTAAAGCAATAATGTGATCAATAGTGTTAGTATGATCAAGATTCCTGAGGGCAAGTCTGTCAATTACAAATTGCCTGTTTTGCTTTATAAAGTTTACCTGTAACATGATTTTTAGTTCATTTAGACAGGTTACAAATATACAATGCCATTAGCAGTAGAAAAGTTAGCCGCTCCTCTGTAAAATATTTGTATTGTAATTTTAGCACATGCAAAATGCAAAGGATGACCTGCAACACCGCTGGTGGCAACTGGAATTATCATTAATGGAAAGATTTGGAAAGAAGCCAGACATGGAAGCTATTTTATTCCTGATAGGTGTACAGGAAACCGGGAATGTGCAGAAGAAACTCACCAAAGAACAGAAGCAGGACCTGATGCATGTAGCCGTTTGTACTTTACTTTCTCAAAGTGGTTTTTATGAAATTGAAGGCTTTGACGATGACAACTGGCCGCACTTTAAACAGCTTAAACCTCTGCCGGAATTTGGTTTGATTGAACAGGAAAACTTTTTAAAGGATCAT
>JANLXV010000585.1:0-2883 GCA_031365305.1 Chitinophagaceae bacterium | reverse complement strand
ATTGACAGCGCCGGATTAACAGGAGTTGACACAAGTTCAATATTAGTAATCCCTTCACCGATTCAAACGGTAACATTACAGCCTTCAAATAACACAGCAAATGAATTGAATTTTGCTGTAAAAGGTGGCCTGGACGTGTCTTCACATGACATTGATCTTGATGCAGGAGCATGGACAAATGGTGGGCAAGCTGTTTTTCTTAGAGGCGCATTTAAATTTGATCTGAGTAATATTCCTTCAAACTCTGAAATTATCTCAGCTAAACTTTCATTATATTCAAATCCTACTCCAATTAACGGAGATTTAATCAATGCAAATTCGGGATTAAACAATACAATGTATATCAGTCGTATAACAGGCAACTGGAATGGGGCAACTTCAACCTGGCAAGCCCAACCAGCGATCCAAACAGCTAATCAGATTATAATACCGCATACAAATCTTTCATCTCTTGACTTGATTGATATTAATGTAAAAGACATAGTTACCGCAATGGTGTTATCAAATAATTATGGTTTCATGATTAATCTCCAAAATGAAACTGCATATACTATCAGGCAGTTTGCTTCAAGCAATCACCCTAATATAGCAAAACATCCTAAACTAGTAGTGGTATATCGATAACAAGCTTAGATAATATTGTATTCTAATGAACAGCATAGTTGCGTTTAATACAAACTAAAATCACTTAACCTGCCTTGTAAATATGCATATTTGTTTCTTGAGCACTTTTAAATTTATTCTTATAGAAAACCACTTTCTCGGATACTTTAAATTTGAAGGAAAATTCTTCAGTTAAATGAAAGTTGCTCCTCTCATCTCAATTTGCATCCCGGCTTATAAAAGCATTGACCATTTAAAGCAATTGCTGGATTCAATATCCATTCAAAAATTTGCTGACGCAGAAATTGTAATCACAGATGATAGCCCTGATTATTCTGTTGAAGAATTTTTTAAAGGATATCAATCGAAGTTCCCGATACGATATTTTAAAAACCCGGTTGCTTTAGGAACGCCTGAGAACTGGAATGAAGCTATAAGACAGGCAACGGGTAAATGGATCAAGCTTATGCATGATGATGACTGGTTTACTTTTGCCGAATCATTATTAACTTTTGCAAAAGCTGCAGCCGAAAATCCTGACGCTGTTTTTATATTTTCTGCCTATCAGAATGTCAATCCAACCACCGGAAGCCACGAACCGGTACATCTCAATCCTGCAAATGAGTTGCTAATAAAAGCCTCACCATATAATCTCTTCAAGAAAAATTATATTGGCAACCCCAGTTGTACAATGATCCGCAGAGACCTTGAAATTTTTTATGATAACCAATTTAAATGGGTTGTTGATTTTGAATTTTATATCAGATTATTAAAAGAGGTAAAATCTTATGTCTATTTAAATGAAACACTCATTTCTGTCGGTATAAGTGATGAACAGGTTACAAAAAATTGCTTTAGAGTAGCGGAAGTAGAAATACCTGAGAACCAAAACATGCTGCGAAAATTTGGGTATAATATTTTACGTAACCCAATAGTGTATGACTATTACTGGAGATTGTATAGAAATTTGGGAATTAGAAATGTAGAGGACCTACTGCCTTACGATAGTGAACCTGTGCATGAATTAATACATCAAATGATAAAAGAGCAAAGTAAAGTGTCACCTGAGTATTTAAAGAACGGCGTAATATCAAAAGCGTTCATGAGCTTAAACTATCTCGGCAGTTTATTCAACAAAGTAAATTAATACTGCGATAAAAACGTTTCGTACGTCACCTTAATACCTTCTTCCAGTCCAATAGTGTGTTTCCAGCCTGCCTCGTGAATTTTAGACACATCCATTAATTTTCTTGGTGTGCCGTCAGGTTTTGATGAATCCCAAACAATCTCGCCGGTAAAACCCACAACGGATTTAACAAGTTCTGTCAGCTCTTTTATGGTTACATCTTCGCCGGTACCTATGTTCACAAATTGTGAATCGTTATAATTGATCATGAGATGGAAACAAGCTTCTGCCAGATCATCTACATGTAAAAATTCTCTTCTTGGCGAACCCGTTCCCCAGGCGGAAACAGATGCTGCATTACTGATCTTTGCTTCATGAAATTTCCTGATCAAAGCCGGCAATACATGTGAATTCTTTAGATCATAATTATCATTTGGCCCATATAAATTAGTTGGCATAGCGGAGATATAATTACAGCCGTATTGCTCATTATAATATTCGCACAACTTAATGCCAGCAATTTTTGCGATGGCGTAAGGCTCATTTGTTGGCTCAAGATAACCACTTAACAAATAGTCTTCCTTTAAGGGCTGCGGCGCCATTTTTGGATAAATACAAGAGGAACCAAGAAACAATAATTTCTTTACACCATTCACGAAAGCAGCCTGTATAATGTTGGCTTCAATCATTAGGTTATCGTAAATAAACTCTGCTTTATAAGTATTATTGGCGAGTATACCGCCAACTTTTGCCGCCGCTAAAAAAACATAAGCCGGTTTTTCCTGTTCAAAAAAATCATTCACTGCCTGTTGATTCCTAAGGTCAACTTCAGCAGAAGTTTTAGTAACAATGTTGGTATATCCTGCTTTTTCTAAACGGCGTTGTATAGCACTGCCAACCATACCGCGATGGCCTGCTATATAAATTTTATCTGATGTTTGCATTAATGTTCTATGGAGGCTTTTATTTGAAAACCACTATCTATAAGGTGTTTTTCTTTTTTAAACAGGTCGAGGTCAAAGGCAACCATTTCGCTTACTAATTCATTAAGAGAGTAAGTTGGCGTCCAGCCCAATTGATTTTTAGCTTTGGTTGCGTCACCGATTAGTATATCTACTTCTGTCGGTCTGAAATATCTCTCATCAACAGAAACA
>JANLXV010000573.1:0-4538 GCA_031365305.1 Chitinophagaceae bacterium | reverse complement strand
ACACTAAATAATTATAACTTGTCACAGAGATAAGGTCATTAAGTGTGGATGCCTGTATACTATGAGAAGAAGGACCATTTGAGCCAAAATATATGCTAAGTTTTTTTGAAGACGGGTTAAAATACCATTCGCCTAACCTATCAAGTGTTTTAATACTGTTTTGTATGAAATAACCATGACGGTCATATGGAGAATATGAGTTTGAAGGCGTATAAGTAATTGTGTTGCCCGAATGAGACTTAATAAAATTATGATCTATTACCCAACGGCGTGTACGCAAAACCAGTTCAGCACCTGTCCAGTTAACGGCACTTGTTAATTCATTATCTGTAATAGATGTGTTACTAACGTGAGATTCAAATTGCAGATAACCATTGTTTTCAGTTTCTGAATTGGGATATCTGCCCATTTCCTGCTCTTTGCCGTTAAACAGCAACATATTTATATTAGCACCCAGTGTTGAATTGTAACTTTCGTAGATGCCATTTCCAACAGACGTCCAGTTGGAGAGCGTAACCAACGAGGTTATAACCGGCTTACTACCCGTGCCGTAAGCGCTAAACACTATTGGCAACGATGCATTGCCTGATTTAGCAATGGTAATTGCTCCAAAAAAAACATCGCCTCTTTTGAATAAAAGGGAGTCGCCAGGAAGCAGAATGCTGAAGCTTGAATTTAATTTTCCAATAGATTTCCACGGTGTGGAAGAATTATTGGCTTGTGAAGCAGTCCTTGAATCATCTCCGGATGTGCTGGAGAAATAATAATTTTTAGAATTTGCATTTAAAACTAATAATACAAACAAAAAGGATAAAAGTGTTTTCATAGGGTATGGTTAAAGGGTAATCTGTAAATCTGACTTAAATCAGATCACTCCTTAAAAGCGTTTTCAGCCAAATATTATTTTCCAAAAACTACCCGATTTTATTAGTAGGATTTCCTGTGGTGAAACGTGTTATTACGATGGGGTTTTTTGATAATTTCTTTATTTGCCTCTATTCGATAGGATTTTTATTAAAAAAACAACCGATAATTTACATAATACTGAACATTTTCAATTCTAAGGTGATGTCACAATAAAACATCGTTTAACCAGGGCAAGTATAATTTATCAAAGCAAATATTTACGCATGAATACCGTTATTGCCTTATTATTAATGATGACTTAATTACTAATGCAAGCATTTGGTATTGTAAGTTTGCATCTCGCCAACTAAAAGCATTACTTTCTCTATGAATAAACAGTTCATGCGTTTTCTGCAGGGTACGCTTGTAGTACTTGATATTATTATTCTAAACCTGGTATTCATCCTCTGCAAATATTTTTTTAAAAGCAAATTGCCCGATACATATTCTGACTATTATGACCAATACTGGATTTTAATAAACAGTTTTTGGATTATCTTTTCCTGGATCGGCGGAGTATACGCCGAAAAAAGCATCATTTCGTTCGAGGTATTTTCCGGCAGAACAATTAAGATTTATATTATCTGGTTTCTGTCATTAATTCTTTACCTGTTTCTAACGAAGGAAGTCTATACATCACGGCTGTTTATCTTTTCTTCAAATTTTATATTTGGCTTTGGGCTTTTTCTTAACCGTTTTACTTATATCGGTATTAATTATTATTTCAAAAGGTCTGCGCAATACTTAAAAAAAATATTAATTGTAGGCTATAATAATACCTCTAAAAGGCTGGCCCTTTATCTTGAGCAGGAGAGTATCAATACAGAAATTCTGGGTTTTACTGAAAACCCACAGAATGTAAAAGAACTGTCCAATTACCCGATCATCAGCGATATTGATGAAACAATTGCAGTTTCCAAAGAATATAAAGTAGATGAAATTTTTTCAACCATAACCCCTGAACAGGATTCCCGGCTATACCAGATTATAGAAGATGCAGAGCATGAGTGTATCCGTTTTAGAATTGTTCCGGATTTTTCAGTGTTTATTAAAGGGCCGTTTCATGTGTCTTATTTTAATGATATGCCTATTCTTACTTTAAGAAGCGAGTCAATTGATGATTTCAACAACAAGGTTAAAAAAAGAGTATTTGATGTTTTGTTTAGTTTGTTTGTCATCCTTTTTATTTTATCGTGGCTGGTACCCATCTTAAGTATATTGATATTGTTAGAGTCCCGTGGACCAATCTTCTTTTCACAGATCCGCACCGGAAAAAACAAAAAATCCTTTCGCTGTTATAAGTTCAGGAGCATGTATGTTAACAAAGAGGCTTCGGTAAAGCAAGCCACTAAAGATGATAAGCGAATTACAAAAGTTGGCCGTTTTTTACGCCGCACAAGTATTGATGAATTTCCGCAATTTTTAAATGTACTTGTGGGCAACATGAGTATTGTTGGCCCGCGGCCGCACATGGTTAAACACACTAACGATTATTCAAAGCTGGTGAACCAATATATGGTCAGACATTTTTCAAAACCCGGCATTACAGGTTGGGCACAAATAAATGGGTACAGAGGCGAGATAAGCGAAACACAACATATTAAAAAAAGAGTTGAATATGATATTTGGTATAATGAAAACTGGAGCCTGCTGTTAGATATTAAAATTGTTTTTCTTACAGTATTTAATGTATTGAAGGGCGAAGAAAAAGCCTATTGATATTCCCTGCAATTATTTGTGTCTTACTTTTCGATCTAAAAATTTCCGCCTGATAATTGCCTGCACCGGCACGCCTTCAATTTTACTTTCGAGCCAGGACATGATATCAAGATAAAGAAAGGCACGGGTTTCAAACCGGCTGTTTTCATGCCGCTTTAATCTTTCCAAAAGTTTTAATAAGGCTGAATTAACATCTTTCACCTGCATGTGAAAAGAGGTTTTGAGAAAGGCAAATATTTCCTCTTCCACAATACTTAAGTTTTGCATTTTCGACATGAAGCGATATACTGATTTTACGAGATACTCCATCAGGTCGTAATTGCCAATTTCATAATGAGAGATAAGATGCAATAACCTGCTGTAACATTGCAGATCGGTACGCAGATCTACTTTCCAGTTAATGATTTTGTTGAGATAATCAATAGCCGTGCTGCAATCCCCGCTGCCAAAATATAAACTGGCAATCTTGTAATAAAAGATCAAAACCCTGTGCCTGTCAAGGTAAAGCGCATACTCATCCAGTTTTGACGTGATTTCGGGTACAAGTAAAAGACCTTCGGTAAAGGTGCCTTCTAAAAAGTGTTTGTTTAATCTTGACGTATTTAAATAAACAAAAGTTTGGATGAGGTTATTTTCATTTCTTAAAACCGTATCACTTTGGGTAAAATTTTCAAAGCGGTGCAATGTTTCCGAGAGCTTTTCATAATTCCTTAAATCAAAATGCGCACCCATTAAATTATGCATGCCTTTTATATAGATAGTGGTTTCAATATCTATCATCAAAGGTTCATGTTCAAAAAGATCAACCCATTTTTGCGTATACCGGTAATAATTTAAAAAATCCTGCCGTATAAAGGCGTACCAGCAATAACTCTGAAAGTAATAAAGTTGTTCATAAAAATTGGTCTCATCCGGTTTAACCGATAACCTGTTTTCAACCAATTTTAAAATGTCTTTTTCATCCTCTTCGGTTCTTGCATGCCCGTGTTTTATATACCAGCCATAAAGCTTCAGCGCTAAATCAGACAGACTTGATAGCCTCGTCAGTTTCGTAAACACTGTCTCCGATTCATGAATCAACTGGTCTGCCCTGTCCTGTATACTTCTCGTTATATAAAGCGATTCTATTTTTTTCTCAAAGAACACTGATTGCAAAACATGACTCAACTGATGGCTTGCATAAGCCTGCTTTTTCAACTTGTCAAGTATTTGAAGACTTTGGATAAAAAGACCTTTATTAAACAGGATGCGGGCCTGGTCCATTTGTTCGTGCAATTGCAAATCAATATTATTCTCATCTTTTAAAAGCCTTAAACTGTTTAAAACCTGCCTATATAAACTTGCGTTTAAGTTTGAAAGCTGAAGCTTGGTAATAACCTTGTTTTTACGCAACAAAACGTTTTCATCATACTCAGGCATTTTATCCAATGCATCAAATAAGGTGATGATTTTAAGATCCTCAGTGGCTGTATTGCGCTTTACATAAAGCTTGAAATTGCGCTTTTCTGATTTTTTTAAAGATTTAATCAGTTGAAATAAAGCATTAGTTGGTCTGTTGGGCATTGTAGTGTAATAGTTTAAAATTGCTGTGCCAGCCTCGCTTTCAATAGTGGATTACAAAGTTAAAATATGTAAATCGCTGTCTCAATTGATTTGTTTTACCAGTGAGAGTGCTTAATTTTATCCACTATTTTCAGTCAGTTTTCCCCAATCACTCACCCTAATTCATTCACGGTATGAGCAAGGATAAGATCCATATTTTCGACACAACTCTCCGGGATGGCGAACAGGTGCCGGGCTGTAAGTTAAATACAAAAGAAAAAATAGAATTAGCCCTGGCGCTTGAAGATCTTGGTGTTGACATCATTGAGGCAGGTTTCCCCGTATCATCGCCCGGTGATTTTAACAGTGTT
>JANLXV010000129.1:0-8691 GCA_031365305.1 Chitinophagaceae bacterium | reverse complement strand
TGGTTCCAGCAAAGGGACTATACTATTCTCGAAAAGAACTGGCGTTTTTCACATTGGGAAGTGGATATTATTGCAGAGAAAAATAAGGTGCTCCATTTTATTGAAGTGAAGACAAGGCGCAGCAACACTTTCGGCCACCCGGAAGACGACGTAAGTAAAAAGAAAATGCGCTTTTTAATGAGTTCCGCTGAGCAGTACCTTATAAAACATCCAAACTGGAAATTGATCCAGTTTGATATTTTAGCCATAACTATGCTGCCGGGAAAACCGACGGAGTTTTTTCTTATAGAGGATGTGGGGGTGTGAGGTGTGAGGAATGAGGATAAGTTATGTACCTGGTAAATTGCACCTAAAATGTAAATGACATATTCGCTTTTGTTACCTAATACCTCTAACCTCACACCTTGCACCTAAAATGTAAATGATATTTTCGCTCATGTTACCTCATACCTCACACCTCATACCTTGCACCTAACATGTGGGACATCTATAAAAAAGGCTTTAAGGCATATTTACAACTTGAGAAATCTCTATCGGCTAATTCTATTGAAGCTTACCTGCTTGATGTTACCAAACTCACTGACTATTTATTGTATAGCAAACATACTAAAATACCTGATGAAGTTAGCGTAGCAACGCTCAATGGTTTTTTAAAATGGATCAGTGAATTGGGCATGACGCCGGCTTCGCAATCCCGCATCATTTCAGGCTTGAGAAGCTTTTATAAATATTGTTTGCAGGAAGATATTGTTAAACATGACCCTACAGCGCTAATCGAAACGCCCAAGCAAAAAAAATCGTTACCGGATACATTAAGCTTTAACGAGATTGAAACGATTTTAAACGCTATTGACTTAAGCACACCAGAAGGCACAAGAAACCGGGCAATACTGGAAACCCTGTACAGTTGTGGCTTACGGGTGAGCGAACTCGTGAATTTAAAAATATCCTGCCTGTATTTAAGCCTGGGTTTTATAAGAGTGATTGGTAAAGGCGACAAAGAAAGGCTTGTGCCCGTTGGCGAAAGCGCTATAAAATACCTTACCATTTACCTGGAAAATATAAGGGTGCATATTGCTAAAAATAGTACAAATGAAGACATTGTTTTTTTTAACCGCCGCGGTAATAAATTGTCAAGAGTAATGATCTTTATTATTATAAAAGACCTGGCTAAATCAACAGGTATTACGAAAAAAATTTCACCACATACCTTCCGGCATTCATTTGCCACGCATCTTGTTGAAGGCGGTGCAGATTTAAGAGCAGTACAGGAAATGCTGGGGCATGAGAGCATCACCACGACTGAGATATACACGCATCTTGATAAAGAATTTCTCAGGGATACGCTACAAAGATTTCATCCAAAATTTAAGTAAGATTAAACCACGAATTTCAAGCGAATTACACGAATTTAGATTTGATTATTGACGATTGATAAATCAATTCGTGTAATTATAATTCGATCAAATCCGTGTAGTTCGTGCAAAAGATTAATAAGAAGGATTTACGTCCAGCACATTCTTAACCCTTGAGCGATAGTTCTTGAACATGCTAAGCCATTTGAGTTTCAGTACGCCAAGCACGCCTTCTTTTACAATGCCTTTATTCATTTTGGAAACACCCAATTGGCGGTCTATAAAAGTGATAGGCACTTCCACTATTTTAAAGCCTAATTTCCAGGCGGCAAATTTCATTTCTATCTGGAAGGCATAACCTACAAAAGTGATCTCATCAAAATTTATAGATTCCAGCACTTCTTTTTTATAACATACAAAGCCTGCTGTAGGATCTTTAATAGGCATCCATGTAATTAAACGTGTATAAATTGAAGCGCCTTTTGATATCATTCTGCGCAGCCTGGGCCAGTTTTCAACTTTACCTTCGCTCACGTAGCGTGAACCAACAGCAACATCTCCGCCGCCAACTTTACAAGCCGTGTATAATCTTTCCAGATCTGCTGGGTTATGAGAAAAATCAGCATCCATCTCAAAAATAAAATGGTAGCCTCGGTCAAGCGCCCAGTGAAAGCCATGGATATATGCTGTACCGAGACCAAGTTTACCTTTGCGCTCTTCTAAAAACAATTGACCGGGATATGTTGCAAACAACTGCTTTACAACATTGGCAGTGCCATCTGGTGAGCCGTCATCTATTATCAGCACATGAAAATCTTTCTGAAGGGAAAACACTGCATTTAAAATGTTGGAGATATTTTCAAGCTCGTTATACGTTGGTATGATTAGCAGTTTTTCCAATAGAACAAAAATATTAGTATTGAATTTACAATTTTTTTGAAAGGTTTATATAGGCATAGTCACCGGCTGTGGAGATTATTCCTTTTTTAACAGTGTGCGGTTTAAGATTTCAGTAAGCTTTTGCTTGGTGTGCAACGGGAAATCACCTTTCATCATCCAGTCATAATATTGGGGCTCAGCCTTTAGGACATCAGAAACCGGGCGGCCTTTATATTTTCCGAAGTTGAATATTTCTGTGCCATTATCCATTATCATTCTCCGGGCAAAATCTACAATTTCTTCTTCACCCGTAAATTTTAATATTTCATCAAGCGTATTTCCGAGATCAGCATAATGTAAGGTCTGGGCTTCGAGGATTTCATAAGTAGCTAAGGCATCGGCTTTTGCACTATGTGCATCTACCAAATCTTTCTTACAATAAAATTTATAAGCGGCGCCAAGTGTACGTTTTTCCATCATGTGAAAAACATGCTGCACATCCAGCATCCGCCTGTTTTTCATATCAAGTGTAATGCCAGCTCTTAAAAACTCTTCAACCAAAAGCGGAATATCAAAGCGGTTGGAGTTATAACCTGAAAGATCTGCGTTTTCAATAAATTGCTTTAACTCATTGGCCACCTCTTTAAATACTGGCGCATCTTTTACTTTATCATCCGTAATGCCATGCATATCGCTGCAAACCTTTGGTATGGGCATTTGCGGGTTGATTAGCTTGTGTTTGCAAACCTGCGCACCATCTGGTAAAATTTTGATAATGGCAACTTCTACTATCCTGTCTGTAGAAAGATTTATACCCGTTGTTTCAAGATCAATAAAAGCTAAGGGGCGTTGTAATTGTAAAGGCATGTAAATGGTTTATAGCAAGATAAAAGTGTTATGATTCAGCTATCACCTGCGTGATATCAAGCCCATCATAATTGCCGCTGCTCATTAATAAAATGTTTGTATTGTTATAAGTGTGATCGTGTATCCAGCGTTCTAATTCGTTTTTGTGTGTTATTACAATAAGGTTCTCTTTATTAAAACCTTTCTTTACTGCTTCGGGTGGTAAGGGCGGCATACGTTTTATTTCAAGAGCATGGCTGGCGTAAAACACAATACAAATATCGGCATCTTTGGCGGCACCATTATATTCTGCCATAAATGCTTTATTAAGACTGCTGTAAGTATGTAATTCAATAATGGCAATTAATTGCCTGGATGGAAATTGTTGCTTAACCGCTGCAATAGATGCTTTCACCTTACTTGGCGCATGGGCAAAATCCCTGTAAACATTAGTAACATCATTTTCAAAAACAAGTTCAAGGCGTTTGGAGGCTCCTGTAAAATTACTTATTGCCTGCGTAAATGCTTTAGCTGATACACCCAATTCCTTACATACCAAAAAGGCGGCATGTATGTTTAAAAGATTATGATTGCCGAAAACTTTTAAAAGTGTTTTCTCGTCTTCCAGTGTTAACGCTGTTACACCTTTATCAATTGAAAAAACAGGTAATTGATAAGATTGTAAGCGGATATCCGTTCTGTTAATGCTTTCAATAAGCTTGTTTAATTCGCCATCAGAGCTATTATAAATTAAAATACCCCCGGTTTGTATCTTGCTTATAAAAATCCTGAATTGATCTACATATCCCTCGTAAGTCGGAAAAACATTGATATGATCCCAGGCTATACCGGTAATTACGGCGATGTGAGGAAATAAAAAATGAAACTTTGGCACTTTTTGCAAAGCGCTGGCGGGATATTCATCCGCTTCGCTGATCAGGATTGGCGCATCAGAAATGTTTACACTTTGATCAAAGCCTTTAAGGCTGGCCCCTACCATGTAATCAAACGGCTTATGGCAATTTCTAAGCACATGCATGATCATGGCTGTGGTAGTTGTTTTACCATGGCTGCCACCGATAGCTACTCTTGTTTTGTTTTTACTCTCCTGGAAAATATATTCTGGGAAAGAATAGATGGGCACATTTAACTCTGTTGCTTTTATCAATTCAGGATTATCGGCCCGGGCGTGCATGCCCAAAATAACTGCGTCCAGGTTTTTATTAATCTTATCAGGAAACCATCCTAAAGTTTTCGGTAAAATGCCATTAAGCTCAAGATTGCTTAAAGCGGGCTCAAATATTTCATCATCACTGCCCGTAATGCCATACCCTTTTAATTTTAAAGCAATGGCCAACTGGTGCATCACACTACCGCCTATTGCTATTAAATGCACATTCATGGCTTACAACAGTAGTTTCGCAAAAAAATAAACTGAATTAACAATAGGTTTTAACTTTAAGCGTTTGTAGGGAGCAACTTATAATCCTTAATAAATTATCTTTGCATTTTATAACAATGCAAAATAGTTTTTTCAATGCGAAACCAATTTAAAATGAAAAAAATAATTTTAGCCTTGTTATTTCTGTCTTTTGTAGCAACAACCTTTACATCTTGCAGCAGCAGCCGCAGGAGCAAAACAGGTTGCCCGGGCACCGCAGGAATTATTCACTAAAAAGGGTTTCATGAATTGGATCAGCTTAACCTCTGCCGAGCAGTTAGAACTTATCAAACAAAAATCGCAGGAACAACCGCAGGTTATTTTTAAGCACAGCACAAGATGTTCTGTCAGCAGCATGATTAAGAATCGTTTGGATAAAGGCCATCAACCGGAAGGCACAGATTTTTATTTTCTTGACCTGATAAAGTATCGGGATATCTCCAAAAAAATTTCCGAAGATTTTAATGTATACCACGAATCTCCGCAGGTGATGATTATTAAAAATGGCGAAAGTGTTTACGATGAAAGTCATTCAGGTATTGACTTGCAGGACATCGAACACAACCTGGTAAACTTCTGATTTTTATTTTCTCCTTTACGTGAGCAATACAATGTCATCCCAGTTAAGTTGCTGCACTGTAGAATGTATTTGTAGGTTTCCTTTTTAAGAAATCATTTTCTATCCTTGTCTTTACAACTTCTTAAGATAATTGAACAAGATCTTCAATAGTATTACAAAGCTGAAGGTTTTAAAATTTCAGATGCTTTATTAAAAACCCCTGGAGAATCAGTTTCTACCACAACTACATAGCCGGCTTCTTCGGCACGTGCAATAGTTGCCTGTACATCATTATCATTAATCGTATTAAATAAAATAGTATTCAATTTGGTTGTAAAGGTTTCCCTGGCAAGTGTAGCATCCATCTCTTCTCCTAAAGGCACATCCAGCCCGTTATTATCCAGGCTAAAAATATTTGCATTGGGATCAACCAAAGCCGCAGACGCTTCGTCTTCACGCAACAACGAATATTTGCTGATCAATTGAATATTATCAATATTTATTCCTGATGATTTCAAAGTTTCAATAGCCTGCACCGCTTGATTTTCTGAATTAAAAATCCCTATTACAGCTCTCATGTTATTTAATTATCTGTTTCTAATTGAAGTAAGATAAAAAGATCAACCCCATAAAAAAAAGATTATTTTCTCAACCGACAGAATTGCGGATTATTTTGGAGAAAAGATTTGGCTTTATCTTTGTTTATCCGGAAATCAAATACAAACCTGGCAACGCCTCGTTGTCAATATACACTGCGATCGCCCTATATAAGAAAGAACATTGAATTGTTTTAATTGCTAACCCATTGTTATAGATAGTAATGATTTATCTAAATACATGCAGTTAGTAAACAGTTCGTTTAAGTTATTACAATTGAGAATTAATGACAAGTGAGCATTTACGCATAAAAGAATTACAAAATAACCCGGTGCCAACGCCGGAATGGGGCCCATATTTAAGCGAACGCCAATGGGGCACTGTAAGAGAAGATTACAGCAATACAGGCAATGCCTGGCAATATTTCCCTTTTGATCATGCGCATGCAAGGGCCTATCAATGGGGCGAAGATGGTATTGCGGGCATATCAGACCGTTTTCAAAATCTTTGTTTTTCAGTAGGGTTATGGAATAGAAAAGATCCTATTTTAAAAGAAAGGCTTTTTGGCCTGCGCAATGGAGAGGGCAATCATGGTGAAGATGTTAAGGAGCTCTATTATTATCTTGATAATGTTCCTTCGCATTTTTACATGGCGTATTTATATAAATATCCTCAACGCCCTTTCCCTTATGATAAACTAAGAGAAGCCAATCTTAATTTGTCCAGGCTTGTTCCGGAATATGAAATTCTTGATACAGGCATATTTGATAAGAGCCGTTATTTTGATGTGCTGGTTACTTACGCTAAATATTCACCCACTGATATTGTAATTAAGATTGAGGTAACCAACCGCTATTTCAGGGCCGCTGATATTACCGTGCTGCCAACACTTTGGTTTTCCAGGCAGGCAGAATATAACGATTCATCAAAGCTGCCTTTAATCACTTATTTACATGATGACTGTGTAAAAGCTTCGCATGAAACTATAGGTGATTATTATTTCTATATGCACCAGCCCAACGATAGGCTCTTTACAGATAACAAAACAAATTTTCTTAAAATAACCGGCCAGGAAAATGAAGACATCTTTGTTAAGGATGCCTTTCATGATGCTATTATAAAAGATGAAAATATTGATGAACTGCGCAACAGGAAAATGGGTACTAAGTTCTCCCCTGTTTATAAATTGAGAATACCGGGCGGCGCTACAAAAACTGTTTTTTGCAGGCTCACAAATTATTACACTGATCATGCTTTTGAAACTGGTTTCGATAAAATTTTTGTAGAAAGAAAACAAGAAGCCGATGATTTTTATGCGTCTGTAATCCCGGAGAAAATTGATGCTGATCTTGCCAACATACAGCGGCAGGCTTTTGCCGGTTTGCTCTGGAGCAAACAATTTTATTGCTTAGACGTAGAAAAATGGATAAAGGGAACCGATGGCATTTCGCCTGCAGATCCGGCAAGACTTTATGGCCGTAATTATGAGTGGCAGCATTTAAAAAACCAGGATATTGTTTCAATGCCTGATAAATGGGAATATCCGTGGTATGCTGCCTGGGATCTTGCCTTTCAATGTATTTCCATTGCCGCTATTGATCCGGGTTTTGCCAAATACCAGTTGCTGCTCATCATGCGGGAATGGTACATGAAGCCTGATGGGCAATTACCGGCTTATGAATGGAACTTTAGTGACGTTAATCCACCCGTGCATGCGTGGGCATCTTTACAGGTGTATAATATTGAAAAGAAAAATGCCGGTAAAGGCGATCTTGTTTTTCTAAAAAAGATATTTCATAAGCTTTTAATAAATTTTACCTGGTGGATAAACAGGAAGGATAGAAAAGGCAATAATATTTTTGAAGGCGGCTTTTTAGGGCTTGATAACATTGGTGTTTTCAACAGGAGTTTTCACGACAGTACCATGCAGCTTGAACAGGCTGATGGCACAAGCTGGATGGGGGCTTATGCACTGAACATGATGGACATTGCCATGGAAATAGCCATGTACGATGAATCTTATGAAGATGCTGCCACCAAATTTTTTGAGCACTTTGTGTTAATTGCAGAGTCGCTGAACGAACACCATCTTTGGAACAAAGAAGATAAATTCTTTTACGACGTCTTATCCATTCCGGGTGAAGAGCCAATCTCTTTACGCATAAAATCTATTGTAGGCTTAACTTCCTTATTTGCTGTTTCAACTATCAGCCGAAAGACCTTACATAAATTAAAAGACTTTAAAAGCCGGTCAACGTGGTTTGAAAATTATCGTAAGTCAAACAATAAGTTTTGGCCGAATGAAGAAAGAGGCGATGGCGAAGAAGTACTGATTTCATTAGTAAGAAAAGACCGCCTCAGGTTTCTGCTTGAAAGGCTCATAGATGAAAATGAATTTCTCTCAGAAGGTGGCGTGAGAGCGCTTTCAAAGGATCACGTTGATCATCCTTATTCAGTTTTTGTAGCCGGCATGGAGTATTCCATAACTTATGATCCGGGGGATTCCACCTCAGATATTTTTGGCGGAAACTCCAACTGGCGAGGACCTGTATGGTTGCCAATTAACTATCTTATCATTCAATCTATAAGACGTTTCGGTAGTTTTTATGGTAATGATTTCATGGTTGAATATCCGGTTGGCTCAGGTTTACAAATTAATCTCAACGAAGTAGCAGATGAACTGACAAGACGACTATTGACACTTTTTATTAAGGATGATAAAAACGAACGCAAAATTTATAGCGGTTATAATTCTTTCTATACACAAAAAGGCAACAATCATCTTATACAATTTTATGAATACTTTCATGGAGATTCAGGCCAGGGGTTAGGAGCGAGCCATCAAACCGGGTGGACATCTTTAATTGCTGAATTAATTACAGAATATAGTGAGCGAATGAAACTTACAAACCAAAGCCTGCATCTTCAACCGGCAGGCACTTAAAAAAATGTTTGCCGCCCTTTCAAAAACACTACGTAACGTAACTAAGATTGCTTCGTGCCTCGCAAAGACG
>JANLXV010000325.1:0-5600 GCA_031365305.1 Chitinophagaceae bacterium | reverse complement strand
GATTTGAATATAATTCTGATAAAACTGCAAAAACCATTTCTCTTGGAGCTAACTACGTAGATGTAAAAAATAATAAATTTAATGGTTCTATAACCTTACAGCCTTATACTTCAGCAATTTTAATTAAAGAAACATCGTCTTCTGTAACACCTCCGGCTAATGTAGCGCCAGAGGTAAGCCTGACCAGTCCTGCTTCAGATGCGGCATTTACATCACCAGCCACAATCAGCATAGCTGCAACAGCAGCAGACGCTGATGGTACAGTAAGTAAAGTAGATTTCTATAACGGTTCAAGCTTAATAGGTTCAGATAACAGCAGCCCTTACACCTACAACTGGAGCAATGTAGCAGCGGGTGCTTATACCATCACGGCCAAAGCGACAGACAACAGCGGTGCCGTAACCACGTCAGCTTCAGCAGCAGTGAGTGTAAACGCTCCGGCCAATGTAGCCCCGGAGGTAAGCCTGACGAGTCCTGCTTCAGATGCGGCATTTACGTCGCCAGCTACGATCAGCATAGCTGCAACAGCAGCGGACGTTGATGGTACAGTAAGTAAAGTAGATTTCTATAACGGTTCAACTTTGTTAGGTTCAGATAACAGCGCCCCATACACCTACAACTGGAGTAATGTAGCAGCGGGTGGTTACACCATCACAGCCAAAGCAACAGACAACAGCGGTGCGGCAACCACATCAGCTTCTGTAGCAGTAAGTGTAAACGCTCCGGCCAATGTAGCGCCGGAGGTAAGCCTGACGAGCCCTGCTTCAGATGCGGCATTTACATCACCAGCTACGATCAGCATAGCTGCAACAGCAGCGGACGTTGATGGTACAATAAGCAAAGTGGACTTCTACAACGGCTCAACATTACTTGGGTCAGATAACAGCGCCCCATACACCTACAACTGGAGTAATGTAGCAGCGGGTGGTTACACCATCACAGCAAAAGCAACAGACAACAGCGGTGCGGTAACCACATCAGCTTCGGTAGTAGTGAGCGTAAATGCCCCGGCTACGGCTAATGTAGCGCCAGTGGTGAGTATAACAAGTCCAAAAGCGAATTCCAGTTTTAAAACAGGAACATCAATTACATTAAGTGCAAATGCCACAGATGTTGACGGCACTATTGCTAAAGTAGAATTTTACTTAGGAAGTAAATTACTTAAGATTGAATATAAAGCACCTTATCTATTCAGCTCTGCTGTAATACCTGCCGGAACGTACATACTTACTGCAAAAGCTTTTGATAATGCAGGCTCAACCACTATTTCTTTGCCTGTAACTTTTTCGGTAACTGAGATAATTAACGTGGCACCCTCAGTAAAGATCACGAGTCCTACGTCAGGTTCAACATATACAGCCCAGGCTTCTATAAGAGTAACTGCCGCTGCATCTGATGTTGATGGAACTATTGCAAAGGTTTTATTTTATAATGGATCTACATTGATCAAAACTGAAAATTATGCACCTTATGATTTTACATGGAGTAATGTAAGTGCAGGAACGTATAAAATTACAGCGAAAGCGGTTGACAATGACGGAGCAATAACATCATCTTCATCTGTTAGCGTAACGGTAAATGCCCCTGTAACTTTAACATCAGCTTCAACAAATACTACTTTGGCGGCTCAGAATGTTAGCTCTGTTTCTAAACAAACAACACCAAGTATAAGTGTGAGTCCTAACCCGGCATTTAGCAGTATAGTTGTAAATACAAGCTTGTTTAAATCAAACCAGAACATAACAATATCAATTTTGACATCTACTGGAAATGTAGTTCAGGCGCTGAGATCTAATTCAGCAGACCAATCTATTAAAGTTGATGTATCGTCATTAGTAAATGGAAGTTATTTTGTTCAGGCTGTGAGCGGAAAACAGAAAGCGACTTATCAGTTTATAAAGCAATAATTCACATAATTTTAATGAACCAAAACCCGGCTTTTTGCCGGGTTTTGGTTTTTATGTTATACAACTTTCAAGTTAATATGGTAAAGAGGAGTTATCAATAAATTAGTTTAAGCAACATTTGCATTTGTCAATAGTTAAAAATGGGAAAGATTCAAAGATTAATTTACAAATTCGTAAAAACATTAATTTCGCACATTTAATTAAACCTTCACATTACTATAGATTCAAAAGCTTACAACTTAGTGATAAACCTAAAAAAACCACAAAATGAATTTCAAACTTCTTCTACCCGCATTATTTGTTTTCTCCTTAATACTTGTTATTAGCTGCGGCAAAGACCCTAAGCCGAATGATTCCAAGATTACTTTTTCTAATACGGCAGTTAATAATGTAACAACGTCTAAAGCACTGGCTACCAGTCAACTTACTGTTAATGGCAATTTACAGGTTTCAGAACAGGGTTTTGTGTTAGATACGTTACAAAATCCGACTGTAACAAGTATTAAAAAAAAATCTGATAGTATTAAGGTTGGTGTATATGCAGTACAAATCAATAATCTTCTTCCAAACTCTAAATATTTTGCCAAGCCTTATGCCATAACTTCTGATAGCAAAATTTTTTACGGAGATGAGGTGTCATTTAATGTTAGAGCCATTCAACTTGAAGATAATTTTGGCGGAGGAATAGTGGTTTGGTTAGATGCGTCTGGCAAGCATGGTATTGTTGCGGCCCAGCAGGGACTTAATTTTTCTTCTGAATGGGGTTGTAAAGGTATAAGCGTGCCCGGTACAAAAACCGAAATTGGGAGCGGACAGGCAAATACCAAAGCCATTCTTCAAACCTGTAGTAATACAACTAAGGCGGCAAAATTTTGTGATACCTTAACGCATAATGGATTTACAGATTGGTATTTACCATCAAAAGACGAGCTTGCTTTATTATATGAACATCGCATAGCCATCGGTTTTAACAGTATTGTTGAGAGATGGAGTTCTTCAGAAGCAGACGCTAACTCAGCCTGGGCTCAACCTTTCGACCCTAATGCCAATACACCTGTATTATTAGATAAGTCAACCAGTCATGCTGTTAGACCGGTAAGATCTTTTTAAATATAGCTAACTAAGTATTTTAATGATTATAATACAATTTAAAATTTAGTGTTTACGTTTTACACTTATGATCATTTTCCCGGTTTTGTAATTCCTATTTATACTTGATGAAGAAATTTATTGCCAAGTCGGTTATTTTTATTGTTATTGCCTTGATTGTACCAATAATTGCTTTGTGGTATTTGTATGTTACAAAAAAATATGAATCTTTTGTAAATGGGGCAGAAGTATATACTTCAATAAAAATATCGAATCAAAAAAGTAAAAAGAAAAAACTTTTGTTGGGAGATAGTGTTGCAAAGCAACTTGTAATGTTTAATAAAGACAACACAAAAATTACTTCCTTAGCCTGTAACCAGGCTATTAGTATGGTTGGCCATTATTTGCTTTTTAAGAACTATCTGGAAGCAAATAATAAAATTGATACTGTAATCATCCTTATTAATCCTATTGTATCTTTTAAAAACAACCTTGATCAGTTATTTACTTTCCATTATTTTTTAAAACCTTTTTACACGCCAAAATATAAATCTGAATTTTCAGAAACTGTAAATAACCAGATTGAAAAAATCCCTTATTACCAGGCATCGCAATTTCCGTTTGTAAAAGCCACTAACTGGAGTCCTGATTTTAAACCTGGTAGTTCAAAAATTTCAAGCTTTTTGTCTCCTATATCAAAGGAATATCTTTTAAAGATTAAACAGCTTGCAGAACAACATCATATCAGCCTGCTAATTTATCCGCCACCAATTCGCAAAAGCCTGCAACCAACAATAGATTCGATACGCTCAAGCAATGCAAATATAGACGGGCTGGAAAAAGAGTTTAATATATACTTTAGTAAGATTATTTACCTGGATGATAAATATTACGTTGACCAACCGCATTTTAAAAAGAAGTTTCTCTTAACTCATCCTCACTTATTATCAGAAATTCTTTGACAATTTATTGTATGCCAACTAAATATTGAACCGGTAGTTCTAAGAAACCCTATGCTTTTTAATTCACTTGATTTTTTCATTTTTTTACCAATAGTTTTCATTCTCTATTGGTTTGTAACGAAGCATAATTTAAAGGCGCAAAATATATTATTACTCGTAGCGAGTTATTTTTTTTACGCCTGCTGGGATTACAGATTTCTTTTCCTCTTGATGTTTTCTACATTTCTGGATTATTTTACAGGGCTAAAAATTAATGAAGCAAAAACCCCTGCTCTTAAAAAGTTTTGGCTTTGGTTAAGCATTTTTGTGAATCTGGGCTTTTTAGGCATATTCAAGTACTATAATTTTTTTGCTACATCTCTTTCTGAGTCTTTATCCCATCTGGGCGTGCATGCTGATTTTTGGACACTTAAAGTGATATTGCCTGTTGGAATTTCATTTTATACTTTTCATGGCCTATCATACGTAATTGACATTTACAAGAATAGGATAATACCAGTAAAAAATTATGTCGAATATTCTGTGTTCGTAAGTTTTTTCCCTCTCCTGGTGGCTGGCCCTATTGAGAGAGCTACACACCTTCTGCCTCAAATTCAAAAAAAGCGGGAATTTAATTATTCAAAAGCTGTTGATGGTTTACGCCAAATTTTATGGGGACTTTTTAAAAAAATTGTAATAGCTGATAATTGCGCTGAATATGCCAATAAAGTTTTTTTGTATCCGGCAGATAATACAGGAAGCACTTTAGTTTTAGGCGCTATATTTTTCGCTTTTCAAATTTATGGAGACTTCTCCGGTTATTCCGACATTGCTTTGGGAACTGCAAGGCTTTTTAACATTGATTTGCTGCGGAATTTCGCCTTTCCTTATTTTTCAAGGGATATAGCTGAGTTCTGGAGACGATGGCATATTTCATTGTCAAGTTGGTTTAGAGATTATGTTTATATTCCCTTGGGCGGAAGCAAGGGTGGTTTAGGAATGAAAATAAGAAACACATTTATTATTTTTTTATTGAGCGGATTTTGGCATGGCGCCAACTGGACTTTTATAGCCTGGGGAGCTTTAAACGCTATTTATTTTTTACCCCTTCTTTTGCTTAGGGCCAATCGTAATAATCTTGAAATTGTTGCGCAGGGCAGATATTTACCTACTTTCCGGGAATTTTTGAATATTCTATTAACCTTCAGCCTTACCACTTTTGCCTGGATATTTTTTAGAGCTGCCGATATGCATCATGCCTTTCAATATATTTCAATAATTTTCTCTTCTTCATTATTTACCATTCCTGAAGTAAATACACAAACCCTTTTGTTGGTTACAGTATTTATTTTAATTGAATGGTTTGGAAGAGAAAATAAATACGCTATTGAAGATATAGGTTTAAAATGGCCGAGATTTATCCGTTGGGTCCTATATTATTCATTGACTTTAGCCATCTTTATTTTTGCAGGTAAGGAACAACCATTTATCTATTTCCAGTTTTAGATATTTTAAGGAATAACTTTTTTATTCTTTTTGCTTAAGAAGCGATTAGACCTTATCGGCTATTATACCAATTTGAGTTAATATTTAATTTTTAACAATTAAATCAATTTTTTTTCCACTGGTTTTTAACGCTTTAAGTTCCCAAACTATCAAAATG
>JANLXV010000300.1:0-5185 GCA_031365305.1 Chitinophagaceae bacterium | reverse complement strand
CTTGGTACGGCTATGATAAATGCGGTGTTATTTGGGTACGAAAAAAATGTGCTTGAAGTGCCGGATATTATTTCACTTGCTGATAAAAAAACCTGATGCAACAACAGGAAAAAAATAAATATTATGCAGCCGTGGCCGGCGCTTCCTTATGTTGGTTTGCATTGATCTTTCAATTTTACCTCATCATACAAAACAGGGCAGCCCCGGTTGGTGAAACTATTATAAGATATTTTACTTTCTATACCATACTTACCAACCTGCTGGTAGCGATCTGTTTTACGGCAGAAGTGGTAAATAAAAACAAGCGCCAGTCTTTCTTCACAAAACCTTCAACACTTGCTGCTACGTCTGTTTATATTGGTGTAGTGGGCTTGGTATACAATGTAGTGCTTCGCTTTGCCTGGTCACCAACAGGGTTGCAAAAAGTTGTAGATGAGTTGTTACATCTTATCATTCCTATCTATTTCATATTATATTGGCTGGTGCTGGTGCCTAAAATAAAAGTAAGATGGATCAATCTTTTATCGTGGTTGATGTACCCGGCCATTTATCTGATCCTCATTTTAATTCGTGGTGCTTTTTCCGGCTATTATCCCTATCCATTTATGAATGTAACGGCTTTAGGCTATCAACAGGTTGGTATCAATTCTTTGTTTGTATTGCTGGCTTTTGTGATCTTTTCTTTTATGGTAATAATCGTTTCCGGAAAGCTTGCAAAACCTGGTACGGAGTGAGTTTCCTGCTCGTGAAGCCTTACTGAATATTTACGTCTTTAATTACCTTCTCACCAAGCATTTCATTCACCCGCAGGATGATATTTTCTTTTTGATAGAGCAATTCGTTTTTCAGCGGCGCCACTGTAGATCTTATATAAAGCGTTTGATTAATGATCTTGATACTATCCGTATACTTAGCTATTGTTTTCCCCATGATCTTCTCCCAGGCATCAGCAATTTCCAAAGCCTGTATACCAGGTTTAAGTTTGCTCTCTTTTAAAAATTGCTTTAAGGCTTCACCCATCGAAAATTCACCCATGCTATAAAATTAGTTCAATTCTATGATCTGCACATCTGTGCTAAACCGGCTTAAAAAATCATGCAGGCGTTGTGTTTGCGTATCAGTAATAAACACCTGCCCCTGGTTGTTTACACAAACCCACTCTAATAAATTTTTCATCCGGTTATCATCCAGTTTTTCAAAAACATCGTCTAATAAAAGGAGAGGAGCAAAGCCTTTATTTTCTTTAAGCATCTCAAACTCCGCAAGTTTAAGCGCAAACAAAAAGCTTTTACGCTGCCCCTGCGATGCCAAGTTTTTAAAACTTCTTTCATCAAAATTTATACAAAGATCATCTTTATGTATACCGGCTGTGGTGCGTTGTAGCAAGATATCTTTAGCCCGGCACGTTATTAATATTCCAGAAAAATTGTTATTGCTTAGCTGGCTTTCATAAACCAGGTCAACATTCTCTGAAGTGCCCGCAATTTTTAAATAAAAATTTTTAACTAACGGAATGAGTGCTTCACTAAATTCAGTTCTTACCTGTAAAATATTTTTTGCGGGGTCAAGCAGTTGGTTATCTAAAACATCAAGTAATAAATGATCTGATGAACTGCCGGTAAAGTTTTTAAGCAGGCTGTTCCGCTGCTGCAATATTTTATTATAAGTGATGAGTTGCTGAAGATAGCCCGGGCTCATCTGGCTTAGAACCGTATCCATGAACCTGCGTCTTTCATCGCTGCTGCCGGTAATGATTTTAATATCATCCGGTGCAATAACAACACAGGGAAACTTACCGATGTGATTTGAAAATTTTTCATATAACACATCATTCAGCAGCAATTCCTTTTTAGAAGCAGTACGGTAAGTACATACAACCTGGTCTTTTTCAATGACCTGTTTTTTTTCAAACTCACCTTCAAGTCTAAAGCCATCAAAGCCGTTTTCAACATTTATAGCATCCGTGCCGGAGAAATAACTTTTTGAAAAACACAGGTAATTAATTGCATCAAGCAAATTGGTTTTGCCAACACCATTCATGCCGCAAATACCAACGAGCCGGCTTGTAAAATTGAAGCTGCTAAAGTTGTAATTTTTAAACTGGGTTAAAGTAAGTTTATTAAGATGCAGCATCAGGTATGTAGTATCAGGTCAATAGTCAATCGTCAATTATCAATAGTCATCGGTCATTGGTCAATAGTCAGTATAAAAGAACTATTAACGGGTTACGCATTTTTAAGCTAAAGATTTTTTAGCGGCATATTAATCTTTGTATCCCGTTTCAAATAATCATTTCAGTACCTGGAAATTCTGGTAATCTTTTTTGGCATACACGCCAGGCGATGCATGATCGCCCTGTTTAAAATTGAGATTTACATAATTGATATTTGCAACACTTGTAATGTTTACGACAACTTCAGCAATAAAAGCCGCCGCACCAGTTGAGCCAGCCTCTTCTGTAAGATATTTACTGTTCGCAATCTTCGCATACAATGTGTCACCACTAAATTTGGTTTTCTCAATAGGAATATCACGAAAGCGATAATTGAGACCTTTGATGATTGAGTCTACCTGCAGGTTGGCTGCGTTAAATTCTGCATTTTTGTTTAGGGTTTCATTATCAAAATCCATTTCATACACCAGGTATTTTTTTGAAAGTTGTTCGCCATTATACCGGTCTTCATCAGTAATTACGGCATGTGCCGGCTCAGCACTTTCCATCACAGTATCTTTTACAACAATGGTTTCTTCAGGCACAGAATCATCATTACACGCTATAAAGCCTGCTATAAATAACAGGGTGAAAAACCAGGGTAACCATCTTTTTTGTTGCATAGAAAATGTCTTCGGTTGACGCAGCAAAGTTACTCGATTTGAGTTTTAAGAGATTACCGACAAGTTGCTGTAGTTTTAAAATATACATTAAGAATTTACAACTGTGCAAGCTTTTGTATATGTTGAGCAGAGGCGCTCATCTGTGTAAAGTCTTTAATATCGAACAAAACATGTTCGTGCATGATATTAGTATTGCCTACAGTTATTACCTTCATACCTGCTGCCAGGGCGGATTGTATGCCGCTGTTTGAATCTTCAAACACAACACATTCTATGGGATCTACGCTCATCACAGCAGCCATTTTCAGGTAAGGTTCCGGGTCAGGCTTGCCATTAATAATATCATCTCCAGAAATAATATTTGTAAAAATGTGGTGAAGCTTATGGAAATCCAGTAAAATTTTAACCCTTTCTTTTGGTGAACTGGTAACAAGCCCAATTGAGTATTTAAGCTGATAAAGTTGTTGAAGGAAATCGCCGGCACCTTCTATTAAGCCAGGCCGCATATTGAGATCAAACGCTTTTGCTGCATCTGAAATAGTTTCACGCACTTCCGCGGTGGATTTGGCAAAAAGATTTTGAATGGTTTCCCGGGATGTGCGGCCATGAATGTATTTAACCACGATCTCATCATCAAAAGGCACATCTTCCCTGCGGGCCCAGTCTTCCCAAAAGGCCTCCACTTCAGGCGTTGAATCAATGATCACCCCATCCATATCAAAAATCAAATGCTTTGTGTTTGGTATTTGCATGTATTAAATTGAAGGCGCAAAATTACAGTTCACGTACTAAAATGGTTTCTATATATTTATAATTCCTAACTTCAAAATTGTATCATTAAACCTATTGCTATGCTAAGAATATCTAAATTTTTTATTGTATTTTTTGCACTTGCTTTTTTAGCGGCTTGCAACAACAGCTCAACAGAAGAAACACAGACTCCGCCGGTGACTACTGATTCCACAACATCAGCCATTCCCGAGTGGACACTCGGTATCCAGACCTACAGCTTTCATGTCTATCCTTTTTTTACGGCTTTAAAGAAAACAGATAGCGCAGGCATAAAATTTATTGAAGCGTATCCCGGCCAGGTGCTACGTGCAGGTAGCAAAACTTTGTTTGATATTACATTAAACGCTGCCGATCGCAAAGCAGTTAAGCAGGCGATGGACAGTATGGGCATTGCGTTTTCTGCTTTTGGCGTTGTTACACCTAAAACACCAAAGGAATGGCGGCAAACATTTGAATTTGCAAAAGACATGAACATTCCAATGATCACGGCCTCACCACTCAAAAATCACTGGGATACCCTTAACGCCATGGCCGGTGAATACAATATTAAAGTAGCGATCCATGAAGAAAAAAAAGGCTCGCCTTACTGGCATCCTGATTCAGTTTTAGCAGCCATCAACAACCATCCTAACCTTGGTGTATGTGCTGATATAGGGCATTGGGGAAGAAGCGGCCTTGATGCTGTAGCGAATTTAAAAATGTTTAATGGCCGCATCATGGGTCTGCATTTGAAAGATATTGTAGAGCTTGGCACAGATAGCCGGGATACTATTTTAGGCATGGGCAAAAGCAATATTCCGGGCGTGCTGGCAGAGCTTAAACGCCAAAATTTTAAAGGCGTGATTGCAATGGAATATGAAGCGCAGGAAAACGATAACCTTAAACAGGTAATAGAAAATAAAAAATACTTTGACAGCGAAATCAAACAACTAAAATAAAAATCAATACACTAAATACTTGCTATGTCTTACAATTCCCGTCGAAAGTTTTTGCAGCAAATTGGTGCCACCTCATTGTTAATGCCCTTGTCTTCCCTGGCCTCAGCCAGCCAGGAAAAAAATGAAGAACGCATCATTGCCTGGAATAAAAAGATTTCAAATGCTGACACTATAAATATTGCCTGCATTGGCATGGGCATCATGGGTTTTGGTGATACTAAAACAGCATTAAAAGTGCCCGGAGTAAAATTGGTTGCCGTTTGTGATTTGTATGATGGTCGTTTACAAAGAGCCAAAGAAGTTTTCGGCAACGACATTTTTACAACGAAAGATTATAACGCTATACTGGATAGAAAAGATGTTGACGCAGTAATTATTGCCACTACAGATCACTGGCACGATCACATTTCTATTGAGGCCATGCGAAAAGGTAAAGCCGTGTATTGCGAAAAGCCAATGGTACAACACCTGGATGAAGGCTGGCCGGTGATCAGTGCGCAAAAGCAATTTGGCTCAGTGTTCCAGGTAGGCAGCCAGATCGTTAGTAGTATCGGCCTTGCCAAAGCAAAAGAATTATATAAGGCAGGAGAGATAGGCAAACTAAATGTTATCGAAGCGTC
>JANLXV010000256.1:0-4682 GCA_031365305.1 Chitinophagaceae bacterium | reverse complement strand
CATCCAAACGGTACAAAGATTTACTCTGCAAGAGTAATTCCTTTTAAAGGTGCATGGATGGAATTTGCAACAGACATCAATAATGTGATGTATGCTTACATCGATCGCAAAAAGAAATTTCCTGTAACAACTTTACTTCGTTCTATCGGTTATGAAACTGATAAAGACATTCTTGAATTATTCGGCATGGCCGAAGAGGTTAAAGCTGATAAAAAAACATTAAACAGTCATGCAGGTAAAAGACTGGCTGCAAGGGTACTCCGCAGTTGGGTTGAAGATTTTGTAGATGAAGATACCGGTGAAGTTGTAAGTCTTGAAAGAAATGAAATTGTTCTTGAAAGAGATACAATTCTGGATGAAGAAAACATCGGGATGATTCTTGAGCTGGAAGTAAAAAGTGTTTTCATCCAGAGGGAAGAAGTAAGTGGTGATTATGCAATCATTTACAATACTTTAAACAAGGATACATCAAATAGTGAAATTGAAGCGGTTCAACACATTTATCGCCAGTTGCGTGGAGCAGATGCGCCAGATGATGAAACTGCAAGAGGTATTATTGATAAATTGTTCTTCAGTGATAAACGTTATGATCTGGGTGAAGTGGGCCGTTATAAGATCAACCGTAAGCTTGGTTTAAACTATCCAATAGAAAAGAAAGTTCTTACAAAAGAAGATATCATTTCTATCATCAAATATTTAGTACTTCTTACCAATGCTAAAAGTGAAATTGATGATATTGATCACCTAAGTAATCGTCGTGTAAGAACAGTGGGAGAGCAATTATATGCTCAGTTTGGCGTTGGTCTTGCCCGTATGGCCCGTACCATTCGTGAAAGAATGAACGTTCGTGATAACGAGGTTTTTACACCTGTGGATCTGATCAATGCCAGAACTTTATCTTCTGTTATCAATTCATTTTTCGGTACATCTCAATTATCGCAATTCTTAGATCAAACCAACCCCTTAAGTGAGATAACGCATAAGCGTCGTATCTCCGCACTTGGGCCTGGCGGTTTAAGCAGGGAAAGAGCCGGCTTTGAAGTCCGTGACGTTCACTATTCGCACTATGGACGTTTATGTACAATTGAAACGCCGGAAGGGCCAAATATTGGTTTGATCTCTACGCTTTGCGTACATGCCAAGATCAATGAAATGGGCTTTATAGAAACGCCTTACCGCAAAGTAGCTGATGGAAAGGTGGACATGAAAAAGGTGATTTTCTTAAGTGCTGAAGAAGAAGATACTGCAAAAATCGCCCAGGCTAATGCGCCTCTTGATGATAAAGGCAACTTTATAAACGATAAGGTTAAATCCCGTGAAACAGGTGATTTCCCTATTCTGGAAAAAACTGACGTGGAATACATGGATATTGCACCAAACCAGATTGTTGGTTTAAGTGCATCTCTGATTCCGTTTCTTGAACATGATGATGCTAACCGTGCTTTGATGGGATCAAACATGCAACGCCAGGCAGTGCCGCTCATTCTTCCGCAAGTACCAATTGTTGGTACTGGCCTGGAAGGTAAA
This sequence comes from Chitinophagaceae bacterium, assembly GCA_031365305.1. Classification (GTDB taxonomy): domain Bacteria; phylum Bacteroidota; class Bacteroidia; order Chitinophagales; family Chitinophagaceae; genus Ginsengibacter. The sequence continues at coordinate 3,155 of JANLXV010000256.1, read as the reverse complement.
GCAGCACGTGACGCAAGGATACAGATTCACGCCGATGGTGATGGTGTGGTGGAATTTGTCGATGCCAATGAAATTCACGTAAGGTATACCCGGAACCCAACGCAAAAGCTGGTAAGTTTTGAAGAAGATTTGATTGTTTACAGGCTGACTAAATTTATTAAAACCAACCAGGCAACCTGTATCAATTTAAGGCCGGCAGTAAAAAAAGGCCAGGTTGTAAAAGAAGGTGATTTTCTTACCGAAGGTTATGCAACCAAGGATGGTGAATTAGCCCTTGGCCGTAATCTTAAAGTAGCCTTCATGCCATGGAAGGGTTACAATTTTGAAGATGCTATTGTAATTAGTGAAAAGGTTGTAAAAGAAGATTTATTTACTTCTATACATATTGATGAGTTTGAACTTGAGGTAAGAGATACAAAATTAGGAGAAGAGGAACTTACGCCGGATATTCCAAACGTAAGTGAAGAAGCCACTAAAGATCTTGATCAGAATGGTGTAATAAGAATTGGGGCTTATGTAAAAGAAGGTGATATTTTAATTGGAAAGATCACACCAAAAGGTGAAAGCGATCCAACACCTGAAGAGAAATTACTGCGTGCCATTTTTGGTGATAAAGCCGGCGACGCAAAAGATGCGTCTTTGAAAGCACCGAGCGGAACCGAGGGCGTTGTGATAGATAAAAAACTTTTCCAAAGAGCCAAGAAGGATAAGAATGGTAAGTTGAGGGAAAAGAGTTCTTTAGAAAAAATTGAAAAAACACATGAGAAAAACGAAGCTGATCTTTTAGAAGTCCTGATCAGCAAATTGCTTACGCTTTTAAAGGATAAAACTTCAGCAGGTATCAGCAACAACTTCGGCGAAGTGCTTATTGGCAAAGGCTCTAAGATCAACGCAAAAAATCTGGGTAACATTGATTACCAAAACGTAAATCCTTTAGGTTGGAGTGGCGATGCAAAAACGGATGATCATATTAATACGTTATTGCATAACTACAATATTAAGTTCAACGAAGAGCTTGGCAGATATAAGAGAGAGAAATTTAATATTTCAATTGGTGATGAATTGCCTGCAGGTGTTTTGAAACTTGCCAAAGTATACTTAGCTGTTAAACGTAAACTCAAAGTTGGCGATAAGATGGCCGGACGTCACGGTAACAAAGGTATTGTTGCAAAAATTGTTCGTGCAGAAGATATGCCTTTCCTTGAAGATGGAACCCCGGTTGACATTGTTTTAAACCCGTTGGGTGTACCAAGTCGTATGAACCTTGGACAGATTTATGAAACTGTGTTAGGCTGGGCCGGTGAAAAGTTGGGCTGCAGATTTGCTACACCAATTTTTGATGGTGCCAGTGTTGAAGAAATTGCTAACGAAATTTCAAAGGCCGACTTACCATTATTTGGTCATACCTATTTATATGATGGTGAAACAGGTGAAAGATTCGATCAAAAAGCTACTGTTGGTATCATCTACGTTATCAAGCTTCACCACATGGTTGATGATAAAATGCACGCACGTTCAATTGGGCCATACAGTTTAATTACACAGCAACCGCTCGGTGGTAAAGCACAATTCGGTGGTCAGCGTTTTGGTGAGATGGAGGTTTGGGCACTTGAAGCCTATGGCGCATCCAACATACTTCAGGAATTGCTTACGCTTAAATCTGATGATATTATCGGCAGGGCAAAAACCTATGAAGCTATTGTTAAGGGCGATAATATTCCTAAGCCCGGTGTACCGGAATCATTCAATGTATTGGTGCATGAATTAAGAGGTCTTGGACTTGACTTAAAATTTGAGTAGTAAGTCAAAAAGCTGATAGTACAGCAGCCTGGCAATTTTTAATTTTTAATTTTTAATTCTTATATGGCAATCAAAAAAGAAAATCGTCCACGATCAACGTTTTCTCAAATAACCATTGGCCTTGCTTCCCCGGATTCAATTTTAGAAAGAAGCTATGGCGAGGTTTTAAAGCCTGAAACTATTAACTACCGTACATACAAGCCCGAAAGAGATGGTTTGTTTTGCGAAAGAATTTTTGGACCGGTAAAGGATTATGAGTGTGCCTGCGGTAAATACAAACGTATCCGGTACAATTGTATTGTATGCGACAGTTGCGGAGTTGAGTTTACTGAAAAAAAAGTGAGAAGAGAAAGAATGGGCCATATTAAATTGGTGGTGCCAGTAGTGCATATCTGGTATTTTAAATCTCTTCCAAATAAAATTGGTTACCTGTTAGGCATGAGCTCAAAGAAACTTGAGACCATTGTTTATTATGAAAGATTTGTAGTGATCCAGGCTGGTCTCAGAGCTGATAAAGGACAGAACTATGGTGATCTTTTATCTGAAGAAGAATACCTTGATATTTTAGATACGCTTCCAAAAGATAACCAGCATTTGCCTGATGAAGATCCTGATAAATTTATAGCTAAGATGGGTGCTGAAGCTGTTCATGATATGCTTCAGAAGATTGACCTTGACCAGTTATCGTTTGATCTGAGAAATGCTGCAGCAAACGAAACTTCGCAACAACGTAAAGCTGATGCCTTAAAGCGTTTGTCTGTGGTTGAAAGTTACCGTGATGCAAATACAAGAATTAATAACCGTCCTGAATGGATGGTAATGCAATATATTCCTGTTATTCCACCTGAATTACGTCCATTGGTTCCTTTGGACGGTGGCCGTTTTGCTTCGTCAGATTTGAATGATCTCTATCGTCGTGTTATTATCCGTAATAACCGTTTAAAAAGATTATTGGAGATTAAAGCCCCGGAAGTAATTCTTCGTAATGAAAAGAGGATGCTGCAGGAAGCGATAGATTCTTTGTTTGATAACTCACGTAAATCAAATGCTGTAAAAGCAGAAGGCGGACGTGCATTAAAATCGTTGAGTGATGTTTTAAAAGGTAAGCAGGGACGCTTCCGTCAGAACCTTTTAGGAAAGCGTGTTGACTATTCCGGCCGGTCTGTAATTGTGGTTGGCCCTGAATTAAAGATGCACGAATGTGGTTTACCAAAAGACATGGCTGCGGAATTATTTAAGCCGTTTATTATTCGCAAGCTTATTGAAAGAGGTATTGTAAAAACAGTGAAGAGTGCAAGAAAATTAGTTGATAAAAAAGAAGCGATCATTTGGGATATTCTTGAAAATATTTTGAA
>JANLXV010000092.1:0-2178 GCA_031365305.1 Chitinophagaceae bacterium | reverse complement strand
GTATAGAAACTTTTTATCAGCCTGATTATAGTAATCCGGAAAATAGTGAATTCATGTTTGCTTACAGGATTACTTTAGAAAATAATAATATTTATCCCATTCAATTACTCAGAAGACATTGGTATATTTTTGACAGTAATTGCAGCCATCGTGAAGTAGAAGGCGAAGGCGTAATTGGTGTACAGCCACAAATTGAACCAGGAGAGAAATACCAATACGTTAGCGGTTGTAATTTAAAAACTGAAATGGGTAAAATGCATGGTACCTACTTCATGGAAAATACATATTCAAAACAAACTTTTCTCGTGAATATTCCTGCATTTGAATTGATTGTACCCGCAAAATTAAATTAGTCATTTAACAAGGTATTAGTCATACGTCTTTTTTCCCCCGTACCTCACCTCATACCTCATAAGTCATCCCTTATACCTCACACCTCACACCTTCCATCTCATCAAATTCTCGGTTTATATTTTGCAAGATTGTATACTTCTCTCGCATCTGTTTTCATAAGACTGTCCAAAGGAATGTCAGGGTTTTTTAGCATGTATTTTTTTACAATTTGCCAGCCCGTAAATGATCCTAAATTACCCGGTGCATCTTCACCCAATTCCTGCGTTTTTGGGCTTTCACCAATATAATTTTTTGTAATGTTCTGCTCCTCGTTGTTCAGCAAATCATTTTTTAAAAAGAAATCCCATATCACCGCCTCATTTTTATAGGCATCTTCCATTTGTTTTGTGCTATAACTGATCTTCATGTTTTCAGAGGTTGATGGCAAAAGTTTATCGAGTATATAAAGTCTTTTACCTCTTTCAACCATTAGTTCAATTAAAGATTTTATGGATGGCTTTGCAGGATACATATCATCAACAATATTTTTTATACAGTTTATGGGAATGTAAGCAGGCGTAAATGTTTTGGAAATATATTGAGGGTAAAGCTCAAGCCCCTGCTCACTTTTATAAAATGAAAAATTACTGTCTAAGTGAAGTTGTAAACCCGTAGCAAGACCATTGGGTGTAATTATATCGCCTTGTGTTCCGAAGGATGTTTCAAAAAAGGCATCTATCGGGCCAATGAATGTTATAATATTTTGAGGTGTTGTATATGCGGGAAAATAATATTTTAAAAAGCGTAATGATTGGGTAATTTCTTTTTCCTCTTTGGAAAAATCTTTAAATAGTTTATCTGATGAATCTTTAATGCAGGTATAATCTCTGATAAAAGTTTTTAAGCCTCTTAATTGCTGGGTATCGCCTGATAAAACACTGTTGATATTAATGCCAAGAATATTATTAAAAAAGTCTTTGGTAAAACCTGGGTATTTCCTGTGAAGTTGTTGTGTTTGTAATACAAGATTATTGGTATCTACTGCAAAAAAGTCTTGCTCAAATCTTAAGACTTTTACAGTGATTTTTATATTAGACACATCAGGTGCAGAAGGCTTGCTTTTGCACGAAAGCAGCATTGATACTAACAACACTATACTTGAAATTTTTATCATGTTATCTTAACCCAAAATATTTTGTTTATAAAAGGCTCATGAAATTATCTGCTAATTTTGCAACATGAAAATATTTCTTGCCCAGCAGAATTATCATATCGGCAATTTCGAACATAATACAGCTAAGATCATTGAAGCAATTAAGGAAGCGAAGCAGCATAAAGTTGATCTTTTGGTGTTCAGCGAATTATGTATTTGCGGCTATCCTCCACGGGATTTTGTAGAGTTTACAGATTTTATTGACAGATGTTACAGAGCCATTGATATCATTAAACCTTATACAGATGATATCGGTATCATCATTGGTTCGCCTGATAAAAATTTGTCTAAAGAAGGCAAAGACCTTTTCAACGGAGCTTTCCTGATCTACCAACAGCAAATAATTGGCGTGGCACATAAAACCTGTTTGCCAACTTATGATGTATTTGACGAGAACCGTTATTTTGAGCCGGCTTTTAACTGGAATGTTTTTGAATTTAAAGGAAAGCGATTGGCTATAACTATTTGTGAAGACATCTGGAACCTTGGCCACAATCCATTATACAGAATTTGCCCAATGGATAAACTGATGGAGCAAAAGCCTGATGTTATGATCAATATTTCAGCTTCGCCATTTGATTATACCCATGATGAAGACCGCAAAGCCACTATAAAATCTAACGTTACAAAAT
>JANLXV010000195.1:0-11350 GCA_031365305.1 Chitinophagaceae bacterium | reverse complement strand
GATTTCTCAGTCGTGCCTCCTTCGAAAAGACGGTGCAGTCAGGCTTCAACTTCGCATCCGTCCTTTCGACCGCAGTCAGTCACTCAACTTCGCAACCGTCCTTTCGACCGCAGGGAGAAATCCCCGGAAATGAGTACAGCATTATTACATTGCCGGAAACAGTCTGCAAATTGAATTAAGGTAATTTTACAGCGATGAAACACCTCTTTACCCTCAATAAATATTTCTGGAAATACCGCTGGCTCTTTCTGCTGGGCGTAATTTTTATTGTGCTTTCAAACTACTTCAGGATAATCTCTCCACAGCTTACGAAGTTTGTACTTAATACTGTTGAACAAGTATTAAGACCATCAAATACCCAGTCCACAAAAATTTCCGCAGCAGACTATGATCCATTGGTAAAATATGTGATCATAGATAACTTGTCACTTTCAACAGTGTCTTTCAAAAGCAAAGTATTAATATGCGGCCTTATTCTCCTTGGCCTGGCGCTTGTTAGCGGGTTTTTTATGTTTCTGATGCGGCAAACTATTATAGTGATGAGCCGGCATATTGAATTTCATCAAAAAAATGAAATATTTACTCATTACCAAAAGTTGGATACAGCCTTTTTTAAAACGCACAATACCGGCGACCTGATGAGCCGCATCTCCGAAGATGTAAGCCGTGTAAGAATGTATACCGGGCCGGCCATTATGTATTTGATCAACCTTGCCGCAACCATTGGGTTTACCTTATATTATATGCTCAAGCAAAATGTGCAACTCACTATTTATGTTTTGGCGCCATTGCCTATACTTGCGTTTACCATTTATTACGTAAACACCATCATCAATAAAAAGAGTGATAAAATTCAATCACTGCTTTCAGATCTTACCACTAATGCACAGGAATCTTACTCAGGCATAAGGGTTATTAAATCTTTTGTGCAGGAAAAGGCTATGCTGGGCTTTTTTGAAAAGAACAGCGAAGCATACAGGAACAATGCTATTTCACTGGCAAAAACGGAAGCCATATATTTCCCGGCCATGTCATTAATAATTGGCTTAAGTACATTGATAACTATTATGGCTGGTGGCATGGCAGTGATCAACGGGCAGATGAGCATTGGGGTGATCGGTGAGTTTATTATGTATATCCTCATCCTCACATTTCCTGTTAGTGCTATTGGGTGGACGGCAAGTATGATACAACGTGGCGCTACATCTCAAAGAAGAATTAATGAGTTTTTACAAACAGTGCCATCCATAAAAAATAAGCCAATGGATAAACCCATTCATCTTAAAGGAAACATACAATTTAGTCATGTTAATTTTACCTATCCGCATACAGGCATTCATGCCATTAAAAATTTTAATCTCTCAATAAAAGCCGGTGAAAAAATTGCCATCATAGGAAGAACCGGTTCCGGTAAATCAACCATTGCACAATTATTATTACGTATGTACGATGTGCAGAGCGGCAGTATTACTTTAGATGATGTTCCTATAAATACTATTGAGTTAAAATCATTAAGGTCGCAAATGGGCTACGTACCACAGGATGTTTTTCTCTTCAGTGATTCGGTGTATAACAACATTGCATTTGCGGCTCCTGAAGCTAAAACTCACCAGGTAAATGAGGCTGCTCACCTGGCTGTTGTTGATAAAGAGATTGATAAGTTTGCTGATAAATATAATACCACAATAGGGGAGAGAGGGGTTACTTTAAGCGGAGGCCAGAAGCAACGCATATCAATTAGCAGGGCGCTTTTAAAACCAAACCAGGTAGTAATTTTTGATGATTGCTTAAGTGCTGTTGATGCTAAAACTGAAAAACAGATACTTGAAAATTTGTATGAATTTCTACAGAACAAAACCGCTTTAATAATAACGCACCGCATCTTTTCTTTGTTTGAATTTGATAAGATAGTTGTGCTGAGTGATGGTGAAATTATTGAACAGGGAACACATGAACAACTCATACTGAAAAATGGCTTATATGCCGAAATGTACAGGCATCAGCAGAAGCATGAAACTAACCCTGAACCGGCATTTGAGCAATGATCTAAAACTTTTTTATATGCAAAACAGTTTTATCTTTGAAGGCGTTAAACATCTAAACAGAAAATAAAAATTTTATACAGTGGCGTACGAGAATAATGATAAAAAAATGGAAAGTGTGTATAGTGCACGTATCAGGGCAGGGAAGCGGAGAACTTATTTTTTTGATGTAAGGGCAACCCGTGGTAACGATTATTACCTGACCATTACAGAAAGCAGGAAACGATTTAACGAAGATGGCTATGATCGCCATAAATTGTTTTTGTATAAAGAGGATTTTAATAAATTTATTAAAGGGCTTACAGAAGCCGTAGAGTATGTTAAAACTGACCTGATGCCGGATTTTGATTTTGATGCCTTTAATCATGAAGGTGGCCATGAAGGTTATGAAGGTGCACCCGCTGAGAATCGTGCAGCAGATGATACGGCTGAAGGCATGAACAGGAGCGCCGAAAATAGTATTGAAGAAGTAAATGCAACCAAAGAAGAACAGGAGCCTCCGCAGCCTGAGCCAACACCAATGCCTGCAGACAATTCAACTAATCATAAAGATGAAGAAGTAGATAAGTGGTAACGGCGTTCTGATTGAGTAATAATAAAATTTAAAAGAGTCCCCGGTTGGGGACTTTTTGTTGCATTACATATCCTTTTGAAATTATTGTCTTAATGTTTTAAAAGCATTAATAAGGCCATTAGTTGATGAATCGAATAACGTAACCGCAACATTATTTTCAAGTTGCGGCAAAATAGAATTGGCTAATTGTTTGCCGAGCTCCACGCCCCATTGGTCAAAGCTGAAAATATTCCATATAACGCCCTGCACAAATATTTTATGTTCATATAGTGCAATCAATTCTCCTAAGGTGAACGGCGTAATTTCTTTGATCAAAAAAGAATTCGTTGGCCTGTTACCTTCAAAAGTTTTATAAGGAATAAGATGCTCTTCCACTCCATCATTCTCTAATTCTCCTTTTGTTTTGCCATTCATTAAGGCCTGTGTCTGCGCAAAAAAGTTCGACAATAATATTTTATGATGCAGGCCCATCGGGTTATGTGTAAGTACCGGCGCAATAAAATCGCAGGGTATAAAACGGGTGCCCTGGTGAATCAATTGATAAAAGGCATGCTGACCATTTGTGCCGGGTTCACCCCAAATTACCGGGCCGGTTTCATAATCTACCGATTGTCCTGCCCGGTCAACAAACTTGCCATTGCTTTCCATATTACCCTGCTGGAAGTAGGCCGCAAACCGGTGCAGGTATTGATCGTACGGTAAAATGGCTTCCGTTTCCGCTCCAAAAAAATTGAGGTACCAAACACTTATCAGGGCCATGATTACAGGCACGTTTTTTACAAATGGCGTTTCTTTAAAATGTGTATCAGTGTCATGAGCGCCTTTTAAAAGGTTCTCAAAATTATCATAGCCAATAGTTAGAGCAATGGATAAACCTATTGCACTCCACAGGCTATACCTGCCGCCAACCCAATCCCAAAACACGAACATATTTTTCTCATATATGCCAAACTTTTCTACCGCAGCAGCATTGGTGCTGAGGGCAACAAAATGCCTCGCAATAAAACGCTCATCCACCGCAGTTTTAAGAAACCATTCTCTTGCGGAGTAAGCATTGGTCATGGTTTCCTGCGTGGTAAATGTTTTAGAGGCAACAAGAAATAAAGTTTCTTCAGGATTAACTTTTTTTAATGTTTCAGCCAGATGAGTACCGTCAATATTGCTTATAAAGTACGGCTGTACACCATTAACCCAGTACGGCTTTAAAGCTTCTGTTACCATAAAGGGCCCAAGGTCGCTGCCACCAATACCGATGTTCACGACATACTTTATTGTCTTCCCGGTATAGCCTGTCCACTCACCGGAATGAATTTTTTCACAAAAAGCTTTTATTTGTAGCAACACCGCATTTACATCTTCCATTACATTTTTACCATCTAACATTACTGGCTTACCGGAAAAGTTCCTGAGCGCTGTGTGCAATACAGCCCTATTTTCTGTTTCGTTGATTTTTTGTGCTTCAAACATGGCTTCAATAGCACTTTTGAGCTTACAATCTTCTGCAAGCTGTAACAGGAGTTCAAGCGTTTTATCAGTGATAAGATTCTTAGAAAAATCAAATAGCATATCAGGCAGGCCCAAAGAAAACTTTGTAAACCGATTGGCATCTTCAGCGAATAAGTCTCTCAGGTGTACAGACTTCATTTCTAAGTAATGTTGCTGCAGGGCGGCCCAGGCAGCGGTAGTTGTTGGATTAACTTTTGGAAACATATTGGCGGTTAAAGTAAAAGCATAAAATTAATGGAAGTGTTGATAGAGATGAATTATAAATGTTGTATAACTTCCAGCGTTTGCAGTACCATTTTTTCGGTAATATCTAAGTGAAGTACCATACGAACCTCCTTCGCAGAAATGGCCATGACCATAATATCAAATTTTTCAAACTCTGCTGCAAGCGTAACTGGTGTATAGTTTTCTGTTACCTCAAAAATGATAATATTGGTTTCAACAGGTTTCATTTTACCTGTAAAGCTTTTTTTAAGGAGCGCTTCAGCAATTTGTTTTGCATGAGTATGATCTATTGCCAGCCTTTCAACATTATGATCAAGAGCATATATACCAGCCGCAGCTAAATAACCCGCCTGCCGCATACCTCCGCCAAAAACTTTCCTGATGCGCCGTGCAACTTTTATAAAATCTGTTGAACCTAAAAGCACACTGCCAACCGGCGCACCCAGGCCTTTGCTTAAACAAATTGAAATACTATCAAACAATTTTCCAAATGCAACCGGTTGCTGACCCATCGCTACCAAAGCATTAAACAATCTTGCGCCATCCAGGTGAAGTTTAAGATTATTTAAAAGACAAACTTCTTTGATTTTTTCAATGGCCAAAATTTCATAACAGCTTCCGCCACCCCTGTTTGTTGTATTTTCAAGACATACAAGCCTGCTTGCAGGTTTGTGAACATCCTCGGCATTGATCGCTGCAATCACATCTTCCGCAGTTATTTTGCCCCTGTCACCTCTAATAGGTTTTACCTGGCATCCGGAATTAAATGCAATGCCGCCACCTTCATAAATGTATACATGGCTTTGTGCCTCACACATCACTTCGTTACCCGGTTGTGTATGGCATTTAATGGCTATCTGATTTGTCATTGTGCCGCTGGGGCAAAAAAGGCCGGCCTCCATGCGAAACAGGGCCGCCGCTTTTTCTTCTAAACTGTTAACGGTTGGGTCTTCTCCAAAAACATCATCACCAACTTCAGCATTTAACATGGCTTGCAGCATGCCTGGTGGAGGTTTTGTAAAGGTGTCAGATCTAAAATCAATCATATAAAAATTATTTACCCGTTGTAGTAATTCCTAAAAAATATATGTAATCATTCTTTCAAAGTTTTATAAAGATTATTATTAATTGTCATTTTGCTATGACTTTTAAATATTTGGACGTAGTTTTGCTGCTACTAAGAAAGTTAAACGAATCCAGTTCTAAAATTTAACTTATCTTTTTGCACCAATCCCCGTCCTTTTTTTGTCAAGTAAGCGTATTCATATTTTAATATAATAAACACACATGAGGCAACTTAAAATTGCTACGCAAATTACCAATCGTGATTCCCAGGCGGTTGAAAAATATTTGCAGGAAATTTCTAAGATCGGGATGATTACACCTGAAGAAGAAACTATTTTAGCACAGAAAATTAAAATGGGCGACCAGAGAGCTTTAGAGCGTCTTACAACAGCCAACCTACGTTTCGTAGTTTCTGTAGCAAAACAGTACCAACACCAGGGGTTTTCGTTAAGCGATCTTATTAATGAAGGAAATCTTGGCCTTATTAAAGCAGCGCAACGTTTTGATGAGACCAAAGGTTTTAAATTTATTTCGTACGCAGTTTGGTGGATACGTCAATCAATTTTACAGGCTTTAGCCGAACAAGGCAGATTAGTCCGCCTTCCTCAAAACAAAATTGGTACGTATAACAAAGCCAACAAAGCGTACATGGCTTTTGAACAGGAACATGAAAGAGAGCCTTCTACAGAAGAACTTTCTGAAATTCTTGAAATGAGCGAAACTGAAATCAATAACATTTTTCAAAGCAACACCCGTCACACTTCGCTTGACGCTCCGGTTCACGAAGCGGAAGATGTAGCTATGGGTGACCTTTTAAAAGGTGCGGGTGAAACCGATGAAGATGTTATGCATGACTCACTTAAAAATGAGATCCGTCGTGTACTGAAATCATTAAGCCCACGTGAAGCTGAAATTGTAAATGCTTATTTTGGCCTTGACGGCGAAAATGGTGTTACCATTGAGCAGATCGGTCAAAAGTATGATCTTACAAAAGAGCGTATCAGGCAAATTAAAGAAAGAGCAATTAAGCGTCTTCAAAAAGCGAGATACAGCAGTGCATTAAAGGCATACCTGGGTTAAAATATTGAATGTGTTATAGTATAGCCGCTCCGAAACGAGCGGTTTTTTTGTGCCTGTAAGAATTGTTGCAATTTTTGAATTCAGTTAATTCAAACGCATTAGCATTTTCCTATCAACGTAATGAATTAAATTTGCAGCAATGCGTATTGTATTAATAGTGCTCCTGGCCATTGTATTTACATCCTGTGAGAAAAACATAAATTTTTCACTCAATGAATCACCACAACAACCGGTTATAGAAGCCAGTATAGAAAATGATGTTGCCCCCGTTGTGGTACTAACCAAAAGCTTTGATTTTTACAGCAATATTGATACAGCCCTGTTAGCCAATCTTTTTATACATGGCGCTGATATTAGCATTTCTGATGGAACAACGTCCCAAAAACTTATTGAGTATGCTGTAGCAGCGCCACAAGGCTCCAGGCTTTATTATTATTCAACAGACCAGGCCAATGCTTCTTCATTAAAAGGTAAATTAGGCGGAGCATATAAGCTTACTATAAATACCGAAGGACGGGTTTATGAAGCTGCAACTACTATACCCCTGCTTAACAAAAAGCCGGATTCGTTGTGGTGGAAACCAGCGCCGTTTGCAAAGCACAACGATGATGTTATTGTAATGGTGAAAGCTACAGATCCCAAAGGTCTTGGTAATTATATCAGGTATTATACTAAAAGAAATAATGGCCCTTTCCTTGCAAGTGACAACTCAGTTTATGACGACCAGTTTATTGATGGCACCAGCTATTCCGTACCCGTAGATCCAGGTAATGATAGAAATTTAAATATTAAAATAGACGATAATTATTTCAAAAAAGGGGATACGGTTACGCTGAAACTTTGTAACATTGATAAAGCCACATACCAGTTTTGGCTCACTATGCAGTTTGCTTACCAAAGCATAGGTAATCCCTTTGCTTCACCCAATAAAGTAACAGGTAATATTTCAAATGGCGGATTGGGATCGTTCTGTGGCTATGGCACTATTTATAAAACCCTCGTTATACCAAAATGAGTATTTGTATGGCTAAAGAATATATTTGATGAATAATAAATTTAGAAATGGAGAATAGTGTAAACGAAAGAATTCATTGCCTCATTATAGGTTCAGGGCCTGCCGGTTATACTGCGGCTATTTATGCGGCAAGGGCAAACCTTAAACCGGTATTATACCAGGGCATTCAACCGGGAGGGCAGTTAACCATTACGACTGATGTTGAAAATTATCCGGGTTATCCTGACGGCATACAAGGGCCTGAAATGATGATCAATTTTGAGAAGCAGGCAGCCAGAATGGGCACAGATATCAGGTATGGCCTTGCCACAGATGTTGATCTTTCGGCAGCACCTTTTAAAGTGCAGATTGATGAAGAGAAATGGGTAGAAGCAGATACCGTGATTCTTAGTACAGGCGCCAGTGCCAAATGGCTTGGGCTTGAAAGTGAGCAGCGATTAAACGGCTATGGCGTAAGCGCCTGCGCTGTTTGCGACGGCTTTTTTTTTAAAGGTAAGGAAGTTGCTATAGTTGGCGCAGGTGATACCGCTGCCGAAGAAGCTTTATACTTAAGTAAGATATGCAGCAAAGTACACATGCTGATAAGAAAGAGTGAAATGAAGGCGAGTAAAGTAATGCAGTCCAGGGTATTTGCTGCACCTAACATAGAAGTACACTGGAACACAGAAACAGAAGAAGTGCTGGGCGATAAAAAAGTAGAAGGGCTTAAATTAAAAAATAATAAGACCAATAATATCACCCAATTAAACATCAGCGCTTTTTTTGTAGCAATCGGTCATACACCTAATTCTTCCATTTTTAAAGGCTGGCTTGATATGGACGAAAGCGGGTATATAAAAACTATCCCGGGTACCAGCAAAACTAATGTAGAAGGCGTTTTTGCTGCCGGTGATCTGCAGGATAAAACCTATCGGCAAGCCATAACTGCAGCAGGTAGTGGCTGCATGGCTGCATTGGATGCGGAGCGCTATCTTGGTGAAACAGCTTTTAAAAATGCTACAGTTTCTTAATGATATCTATACACTTAAACGAGCTTGAATTCTTCGGTTATCACGGGATATTACCAGAAGAAAAAATTCTTGGCGGAAATTTTATTTTAAATGCCGAAATAATTTTTCAGGAACACGAAGACGTGATACATACCATAAAACATACAATTGATTATGAGGATATATTTTTGATTATTCAGCAAAGGATGTCCATATCTACACCATTGCTTGAATCAATTGTTATGGATATCGGTTCAACAATTAAACAACAGTTTAAAGAAGTAACGTCTATAAAAATATCTTTAAAAAAATTACATCCGCCAATCGCTGGCCTGCAGGGCTCGGTAGGCGTTACCTGGAAAAAGGATTATTGATGAAAAGAGGATTGCTATTTATACTTTGCCTGTTATCATTTACCATTAATGCGCAGAACCTGTTAAATAAGGCGGCGCTTATTGAAGCCTCTATGGATGATCTAAGGGCTTTGGAATTTTATAAAGAAGCCTTGGTTAAAGAGCCTTTAAATGTAAATATTCTTTGCAAGTGCAGCGAACTTAACAGCAGGATTGCTGCACGGTCGGTTGATAATAAAACAAAGATGACAGGCTATCATGAAGCATCAAAAGCATTTGCTATAAAGGCCTTGGAGATAAGCCCCGTAAATTCAGAAGCTAATTTTGTAATGGCGCTTGCAGAAGGCAGGGATGCACTTCTCAAAAGCGGCCGGCAGAAAATTGAAGCGGTAAAAGATACCAGGAAATTTGCCCTGCTGTCTATCCGGTATGATCCTTCCAATTATAAGGCCTGGCATGTGATGGGTAAATGGTACAGTGAAATCAGCGCCTTAAACATTTTTGAAAAATCAGCGGTAAAATTATTTTTTGGCGCATTACCTGACGCTACAATTAATGATGCAATCATAGCTTTTGAAAGATCAAAACACCTGAACTCTAAACTCCTTTTGAATTACCTTGAGCTGGCTAAAGCCTATAAGAAAAACAGCGAGGATGAAAAGGCGATGCAACAATTAACCACTATGCTTAAGTTACCTATTACCTCGCAGGATGATCCTGCTTTGATAAAAGAAGCTGCCAATCTTTTAAAAAAGTGGGAGAGAGGTTAGGTATAGTCAACTGTCATTGGTCATTAAGTCACATAATGTTCTCATATAGTATAATAAATTTTATAAGCTAACAAAAACAACATGGTATTAAAACATTTTTTTACGAGTATTTTACTTTTTACAGGTATTTATACTTTCAGTCAAACAACCACCAAGTACGATCCTCATCAACTATTCTCGCCAACTTTTTACCCGTCTGCTGTTAATGAATACAGAAGCGCTACAGGCAGCCCCGGTGCTAAGTATTGGCAGAATAAAGCCAGCTATGTGATCAATGCTTCATTGGATGATATGAAGAATGAAATTACTGGTAGTGTAACAATAAGCTATACTAATAACAGTCCTGAAAGTTTGCCTTACATCTGGCTTCAGCTTGATCAGAATTTATACGACCTGTCGTCACGGGGACAAGCTAAGTTGCCGGCAACAGGCAATAGCCGCTATGGTGATGCAGCCTCACAATTTAACGGTGGTTATAAAATTAAATCTGTAAAGCTTATAACACAACAGGGTAAAATTGCTGTGTCAGATGTGAAGCAGGTAATTACCGACACAAGAATGCAGATCATTTTCCCAACTGCTATTGCAGCAAATGGCGGAACAGTGAAACTTACAATTGCCTATTCTTTTTTAATACCGGAATATGGATCTGACAGGATGGGTATTCTTGGTACGGCAAACGGCAATGTTTATTCCATTGCGCAATGGTATCCACGGCTATGTGTGTTTGATGATGTAGAAGGCTGGAACACTTTGCCATATCTTGGCGCCAGTGAATTTTACTTAGAATATGGAGATTATGATTTCACGATTGATGCACCGGCCAGCCATATTGTTGTGGCTTCAGGTGAATTATTAAATCCATCAGAAGTGTTAACTGCTGAACAATTTAAACGCTGGACATTAGCTAAACAAAGTGATAAAACGGTTATGATCCGCACCAGCGAAGAAGTGACTGATCCAACCTCAAGGCCTAATAAAGAAAGATTAAAGTGGCATTTTAAAATCAGCAATGCACGTGATGTGGCCTGGGCATCTTCTAAAAGTTTTATATGGGATGCTGCAAGAATAAATTTACCCGGCGGAAAAAAATCAATGGCGATGAGTGTATACTCTGAAGAGTCTAAAGGCGACAGTGCCTGGGGCCGGGCTACTGAATATGTAAAAGGCAGTATAGAAAATTACTCCAAACGGTGGTTTACTTTTCCATATCCGTGCGCTGTAAATGTGGCCAGTAACGTTGGTGGCATGGAATACCCGGGGATAGTTTTTTGTGGATCATCAGCAAAAAAATCAGGCTTATTTGGTGTTACCGATCACGAATTTGGACATACATGGTTCCCGATGATAGTTGGCAGCAACGAAAGGAAATATGGATGGATGGACGAAGGCTTTAATACTTTCATTAATAAGCTGGCCGTGAAAGATTTTAATAATGGTGAATATGTTCGCCAGCCCGGCAGCAGAGGCAATTACTATAGTTACATCTTTAATCCTAATTCAGAAGCTATCATGAATACGCCAGATGGATTGAAGGAATTGAATATCGGTATTGACCTGTACGAAAAGCCCGGTTATGCCTTATATGTTTTAAGGCAAACTATTTTAGGCCCTGAACGTTTTGATTACGCCTTTAGAAATTATATAAATAAGTGGGCTTATAAACATCCTACGCCATGGGATTTTTTTAGAACGATGGAAAATGCCGCGGGCGAAAACCTCGGCTGGTTC
>JANLXV010000088.1:0-21571 GCA_031365305.1 Chitinophagaceae bacterium | reverse complement strand
AAGAGAAAAAACACCGGCGGTTACATTTGCATCGGGTTCAATTCCCTCACGTAATACATTGGTGTTGATCAAAGACACAGAAGAATTGTTTTTTAAAGTCTGATCAATCACCAGGATGTTATAGTTAGTGAGCGGGTTGGTCTGCAAACGCCTTGTATTACCATGATCATCTTCTACTGTTGCATACATTGGTTTTGTAATAGCATTAAAAAAACCGATGCCCAGGCCTTTGGCTGTACGCCCTGAAATTTTTGTGGCATTTATCAGCTTGGCTTCTGTCGGGTTTGAACGTACGTGTTCTGTTGAATCTAAAAGAGATTCAACTTCTCCCTGGTGTATTGGTGTGCCCCCAACTCTTCTTGAATAAAATAAGTTGCCTTTATTAAATAGCTCTGTGCCTTCGGTAAAAAAACTTCTATATTCATTATATTTTACTTCGAATGGTGTCAGATTTAAAACCCTGTTATCGCTTTGTACCTGGCCGAAATCAGGCACCAGCGTCATGTCCAAAGTAAAAGCAGGCGTAATGCCATACTTAACATCCATACCGCCATTTACTGAGGAGGTTAAATCTTTTACGCCGTTAGTTTTATAAGGATAATGATTCAGGTAAGTAGAAAAATATGGAGAGAAAGACAAACGCACAGGCGATTTTATTTCTTTAATCCCTGTCCATGTGCCTTCCTGGTTTATAAAACCATTTACGTTAGGATCAACATTATTCCAGAAATATTGCTGGCCGGTTTTCTGTCTTCTCCTGGTAATATTAAGGCCCCAGGTTTGATTATCTTTTGTGCTGAATCGCAAGGCTGAATAAGGAATTTTCATTTCAAACGTCCAGCCATCACTTACAATTTTTGCTTCGCTTTCATACACAGAATTCCATGAATCATCTTCGGTATCATCACCGGTGTTTGAATATTTTGCATCAAACTGTTCGCCATAAGGCGTTACATAAAAACCAGAAGCGTTGATCTTATCATAATAGGTATCAAATATCACCCCTACAAAATCACTGTTACCAATTTTATCTCTGCCAACCAATTCTTTAGATACACTGTCAGCCGTTCTTTCGTGGCAATAACCCCCAACATATACCGCAGTATTATCGTACAAAATATAAATTTCAGAACGGTTCTGGTAAGCTTCTTTCGCTCCCGGGTTAGGCCGGAATTCTATAAAATCTTTTGCGGCAATTGTAGTTTTCCATACTTCTTCTGATAATGAACCATCAATTTTAATTGGTGTAGTTAACCTCTCCGCTTTTAGTGTTTTAGCAGGAACGGGCGTAGTGGATTTTTCAACTCTTGTTGTTTTCGCAGGCACCTGCGAAAAGCATGGGAATGATAGTAAAATAAGTGCTGCCGCAAGCAGTGTTATGATTCTCATGTCAAGTTTGATAAGCTTTGAAAAGTACTTCAAATGTATACGTGAAGTGTACCTCAAATGTTACCACTTATCATAAAAAGAACACATTAAGAAATCCTTAACAGCGATTACAGAAAGAGATCATTGAATAACTGGCCGCCCGGCGTTATGGCATATTTGTCAAAGTCTGTTATACCTTCTTTAATGAGAAGATCTTCATCAATAAAATTATTAGCTGTACAAATAGCCGAAGCTTTCGATAAGATTATATAGGCTGCATCAGCCATGATCTCAGGTGTTCTGCTCATTTTAATCAAGCCTTCACCGCCTAATAAATTTTTAACAGCCGCAGTTGCAATGGTAGTTTTTGGCCAGAGTGTATTAGAGGCTATTGTGTTCTTTTTAAATTCTTCTGCAAAGCCTAAGGCCAGTAACGTCATATTATATTTAGAGATGGTATAGGCCACATGTGCACCTAACCATTTAGGCTGCAGATTTATTGGTGGAGATAAAGTAAGAATGTGGGGGTTTTCAGCCTTTGATAAAAAAGGGATACAAGATTTGGTTACAAAAAATGTACCCCTCAAATTAATATCCATCATCAGATCAAACTGCTTCGCCTGCGTTTGCGCTGTAGTAGTTAGTGCTATTGCCGAGGCATTATTAACCAGGATGTTAATACCGCCAAAATGTTCAACAGCTTTTGATACTGCATTTTCAACCTGGTCTTCAAATCTTATATCACATTGTATAGCCAAAGCTTTGCCACCAGCCTGCTTCATCTCCTCTGCTGCAGAATAAATGGTACCACCAAGCTTAGGATTTTCTTCAACAGATTTAGCAGCGATAACAATGTTAGCGCCTGCTTTCGCCAGCCGCAAACCTATGGCCTTACCAATACCACGTGAAGCGCCTGTAATAAAAACGGTTTTATTTTTAAATAGCATACCGGGTGAGCTTAGTTAATGGTAAAGGCTTGATTGAGTCATTTGTCTAATATCATTGGTCATTAAGTCAATGGTCAATGTTTGTGTCATTGTTCCTTTTAATTCAATGTTGCTTCCATTGAAATATCCGTATTAAGCAATTTGGACACCGGGCAATTAGCTTTGGCATCTTCAGCGCATTCGTCAAATTTAGCTTTGTCAATACCAGGTATTGTTGCCGTCATTTTTAAATGAGATTTTGTTATGGCGCCATCTGCAAGCGTAATATCGCATTGCGTAGTAATAACAGCAGCAGTAAAGCCCGCAGCCTGTAACGCGAAACTAAACTTCATTGTAAAACACCCCGCATGTGCTGCAGCAATAAGCTCTTCAGGATTTGTGCCGGGACCTTCTTCAAATCTTGATTTATAAGAATATTGGGTTTTATTAAGTACGGTGCTTTGTGTGGTAAGATCACCTTTTCCTTCTTTTCCGTTGCCGTGCCATACGGCGGTTGCTTGTCTGCTCATAAATATTTTTTTTAATGTTTAGGATGAGTAATAAGCGTTGAAATTAAAACAGTTCTTTATATACACCACGAAATAATATTTGTTTTGATAAACAGAGAAAGTATTACGGTTAGCCGGGAAATTGGGTTGCGGGTACTTTTACAAAACCTTTCGGGTTTATAATCATCCATTCTTTAAAATCCTGGGGGGCAACCAATCCATCACCATTAATAAGGTGCGTTTTGGTTCTTATACGTACCGGCTTATCTGTATAAAATTCCTCACCCTTTTTAGAGCGGTCCCAATATAATTCTGTGCAGTATAAAGTATCGCCGTTGGTATTGGTAACTCTTACACTATCCCTCAAAAAAACCTTGTTTTCGCTTTCGAGATATTTAGCATAACGGGAATCCAGCTTGCTTTCTATCACCAGTGAATCATTATAAAAATCAGCATGAATGGTTTTTGGAAACTCAATGTAGGCCGCAGTATCCTGGTATCTCAGCATAAGTGGCGCTCTCAACTGCGATTTGGTTTTGCCTGCAATACTATAATTGATCACAACATCTTTAGCCTCTTCAACACCAATACGCTTCGAAGACAATTCTTTAATAGCCTCATCTGAATTCTCGCAACCAATCATAAAAAAACAGCTTGCAAAACAAGCTGTCAATTTAAAAATATAATGAAATAAAGTTTTCATTTAAGCATGCAGATTCTATTGGTATTTAACCCGCCTGAACCAAATATCGCCTAAGGCAAAACCAAGACTTATTCGGAAAACATTTTCTTTTACATTATTGGAGTTATTACCTCTTGAGCCGTATTCAACGCCAATGTTCATTACTGAATATTGTGTTTCATAAAAACTTCTTTTAATTTTTAAGGGTATGCCAAGCCCTGCACTTAAAGTGTACTGCGGTAATTTTTTATCAACAACAATATAATCGGGGCCAAAAGAAAAGCCTGCACGGTAACGCACAAAATTCCAAAATTTGGTAGATGATGTTGAAGCCGGAAAATATTGAAGACCTGTTTTAACTGTCCAACTGTTCTGAACAAAATCTTTGTTGCCGTAGAACGAATAATTATCCCAGTTTGTCATTTCAAAATCGGCACCGAAAGTGATATGCGGCTTCTCAACAACAAAGCCAACGCCTAAGGTAGAAGGAAAATTGATGTTGCCTTTTTGGGCTATAGTTTCATAAACACTATCTAATTTATCAGGGTTCCCCGTTTCAGCATTAAACAAAAATGTTTCTCTTGTCACATCCTGCTTTGCCTTAATTTTTTGCTGAAGATTGCCATAAGCCCCAAGCCTTAAAACACCATTTTGTTTATCATCCTTTTTTAAAGGAATGCCATATTGCAAACCGCCTCTTAAAACAATGCCGCCAAAATTGGTTTTAGTGTTTGAATTAGATTTTTGATATTGCACCGAATCATTAACGAAAATAAGCTGCGTGTTATAATCTTTGCTTCCGAATACATAACCGAGGTTAAGGCCAAGGCTTAAATTTTTGATCTTTACACCAGTTCCTATCATGGCTTCGTTAGCGCCGCCGCTACCTTCATAGATGGTTACAAGGCTATCTATATTAGTAATTCTGCCAAAGTTTGATATCTTATAATTGATCTTGCTTATTGGTCTTAGCCCAATGTTCATTCCCCATGACACTTTTTTCTGCATAGCTTTTTTATTACCATTCAACAATGGTATACCAAGTTGCAGGTAAGAAATAAAAGCATTATTTGAAGTAAATTTTCCTTCAGGTGTTTTGCTGGTCAAGGTGCGTGAATCTACTTCTGCACCAACATCCAGCGTTGTATAAACCAGGCCGCTATAACTGGCAGGGTTCAAAAAATTTACAGTGGCAGGATCAGCGTAGCCGGCAGATACTCCGCCCATCCCTTTATTTAACACATTACCGGCTGGTACAAGGTTACCTAAACCATATCTTGAATAAGGAGAATTTTCCTGGGAAAATGTAAACAGCGGAATTATAAAAAACGCTGCAATAAAGAGGTTATGTTTTGGTATCATTATATTCACTTATCGCATATAACCCTTTAAAGAGCAGGTCAGGGTCGGCAAATATCTTATTTTTAAGAAGCCCTGCAAAATCACTTGTATCACCCCCGGTTAAAAGCACGTTAAAGTTGCTGTACAAAAGCGTATATGCGTTGATAAAGCCATCAATTTCATTTGCCATGCCACCAATTACGCCACTTAAAATATTAGTTGCTGTATCATAACCAATCAATGGGTAATTAAAATCAGGTTTTATCAAAGGCAGTTTTGCAGTATACTGTTTTAATGATTGCAGGCGCATGTTTAAACCCGGCGATATTCCCCCTCCTAAAAACTGGTTGTGCTTATTGGTAAAATTATAAGTGATACATGTGCCAAGGGCAATCACCAGGGTATTTGATTTTGGAAAAAGATGCGTTGCTGCAGACACCAATGCTATTCTATCTGCACCAATGGTATCAGGTTTACCAACCGGGGAAGTAAAAGGTAATTTACTCTGGTAAGATAATTTATGAAAATTTGAAGATGATCTTAAAAGTGTTTCAATATGTTCATCATGCTCAATTACCGAGGATAGAATAGTGTTGGATGGCTGATACGTATTTAGCAGAGCTGAAATATTTTGATAGGCATCTTCTGCAAGCGTAATAGTTTCTGTGAGGTTACCGTTTTGAAATACGCCACATTTAAGTCTTGTATTCCCGAAATCAAAACACAGTGTTGTTTTCAAATCTTTTTAAAGCCGAATATAATTAAAGATCAAG
Organism: Chitinophagaceae bacterium; assembly: GCA_031365305.1. Taxonomy (GTDB): domain Bacteria; phylum Bacteroidota; class Bacteroidia; order Chitinophagales; family Chitinophagaceae; genus Ginsengibacter. Next base: position 15,972 of record JANLXV010000088.1, on the reverse strand, counting down.
GCTTTTGAGGTTTTTAAAATGCCCATTTAATTTTACTTTTTCTTTTAGCAATTCCATTTCAGCCACAACAGGAATTACTTTGGTTAAATGCCGCTTTAAATATTCTTCACGCTGCAACTCATTAAAGAGGCTAAGCAGTTCATATTCTTCCTGTAACGAGAGCCCGGCATGATGCGCAACATCATAACTCCACATATCATCTTCCGGTTTTATAAAGCTTTTAGTAACGTTCAATAACTTATGCAACTCTTTTACCCCATTGATCACTTTTTGCATTAATGAACGACTGCCCCTGTCTGTATTATCAGGATAACTCACGATAGCACCGCTGTATAATTTCTCAGGCAATTCTTTTATTTCTTCAAGAATTCTAAATACCGTCAGGCCTTTTGTTTTAATATCTAACTCACCATTATCATAGGTTTTGGTGATCTCTGAAATTTGCACCAGTGTGCCTAATTCACTTACCTGGTTATTAATTATACAGGGAATACCAAACGGTTTGCCGGCCATATAACATTCATTAATCAGTTGCTTATAGCGGGGTTCAAAAATGTGCAGATTCAGGTCTTCACCAGGAAACACTACAATACCGAGAGGAAATATAGGAATGAAGTTGGTCATGAAATTCCAGGGTTTGTCGTCAAAATTATTACTTGCGTTTTGTCTCACAAAACATATCGGCATTATTATGAAATGATTCGGGAACTATGAATATTTTTTTGGAAGTTGAAAACGAACCTTTGAATTTTACAGCATGTGGCAAGGCTTACTACAGCAGGTTATAAATGGAGATGCAAAATCTATTGCAAGATGTTTGAGCCTTGTAGAAAATAATATAGAAGGTTATGAAACTTTACTGGAGCAACTGCCGCAAAATAGTACGTGTAAAACAATAGGCATAACCGGTGCGCCGGGTGCAGGTAAAAGTTCATTAACTGATGCTTTGACCGAGGCATTCTTGCCGGAGTTTAAAAAGATTGCGGTGCTATGTGTTGATCCTTCATCTTCTTTTACACATGGTGCATTATTAGGCGACAGGATAAGGATGAGCAAATGGTTTTTGCACAGGAATGTTTTTATAAGATCTGTTGCTACAAGAGGTGCCTTGGGTGGACTAAGCGCTAAAACCATTGAATTAACCGATGTTTTAAAGGCGGCAGGCTACGACCTGATTATTATTGAAACTGTTGGTGTAGGCCAAAGTGAAATAGAAATTGCTTCTGTAGCAGATGTTACCATCGTTGTGTTAGTGCCTGAATCAGGTGATGAAGTGCAGACTATGAAAGCCGGCATTATGGAAGTAGGTGACATTTTTGTGGTAAATAAAAGTGACAGACCCGGCGCAGATAGTTTCGTTAAAAACCTTGATCTGCAACTATCTCCATCACTACATCATAAACATGAAAGCCTGACCATCATTAAAACTATAGCCACACAAAACGAAGGAATACTTAATCTTAAAGATGCCATTGTTGCCAAACTTTCTAATGCAAGTGTTGTTGAACAGGCAAAACTTTTAGCAGAAAAAGCTTACACACTTATCAGTAAAAAAAGAATGAAAGATGTGGATATAATAAAACTTGAACAACAGATAAAAGACGAAGAACACTTCAATTTGTACCGTTTTATTAAAAAGAATTATTAGGTTTCTTCTGCTTCTTTATTTTGTTTGAACCACCTGTAGCCTACATAGCCCATTATTGCAAAAGGCGTAAGCATTAAATAGATGATACCAGAATTAAATCCCTTTGCGGGCTTATCGCCGAGTTGTTGTGTAGTTTTAGCACAGATAGCACATTGAGCAAAGCTTGTATTATTTTGGAATAATAGAAGTAGACTAAAGCATAATATGAAAATAACTTTCTTCATATTTTATTGAGTAAAATTAGGTTATTACCAATTTAAACAGCCTTAAACCGCTTCCACCTTATACATCTTTTGAACTTTAGTACGTTCCTGTTCATCTAAAATCACTTTCCGCATCCTGATGTGTTTGGGAGTTACTTCAATGCATTCATCCTGCTGTATATACTCCATGCATTCTTCCAAAGTCATTAGAATTTTTGGTGCAGCTCGTGAAGCATCATCGCTGCCGCTTGCACGGTGATTGGTGAGTTTTTTAGGTTCAGTGGCGTTAACTACAAGATCACCTGGCTTAATGTGTTCGGCTATAATCTGGCCGGCGTATACTTCATCTCCCGGGTCAACAAAAAACCTTCCCCTATCCTGTAATTTATCAATAGAATAACCGGTTGTTCTTTCTGTATTTTTTGAAATGAGCACCCCGTTACTTCTTCCGGGGATATTACCTTTCCATGGCTTGTACTCTAAAAAGCGGTGCGCCATTACAGCTTCACCGGCAGTGTTTGTAAGCATTGTACTTCTTAAACCTATTAAACCTCTTGAAGGAATTTCAAACTCTAAATGCTGCATTTCACCTTTGGTTTCCATGATGAGCATTTCACCTTTACGTTGTGTAACCAGGTCAATAACTTTTCCGCTAAACTCTGCCGGAACATCTACCACAAGGTTTTCATACGGCTCGTTTTTCTTTCCATTGATTTCTTTTGTTATTACCTGGGGCTGACCAATAGTAATCTCAAATCCTTCCCGGCGCATGGTTTCAACCAAAATACTTAAGTGTAAAATACCTCTGCCAAATACCATAAAACTATCAGCGCTATCTGTATCTGCAACTCTTAAGGCCAGGTTCTTTTCAAGTTCTTTTTCAAGCCTGTCTTTTAAATGCCTTGAGGTTACAAACTTCCCATCTTTACCAAAAAACGGCGAGTTATTGATACTGAACTGCATGTTCATTGTCGGCTCATCTACACTTGTTACCGGCAAAGCTTCAGGCGCTTCAAAATCGGCAATGGTTTCACCGATGTTAAAACCATCTATACCTACTACGGCACAAATATCACCGGCGTATACTTCCGACACTTTCTTTTTACCCAAACCTTCAAAAATGTATAATTCTTTTACCCGGCTTTTTTGAACAGAACCATCAAGTTTCATTAGCGAAATAGGCTGGTTGTCTTTTATCACGCCACGTGCAATTCTGCCTACAGCAATTCTGCCTAAGAAAGACGAATAATCAAGGGAAGTAATTTGTAATTGAAGATTACCTTCTGTTACTTTTGGCGGAGGTACTTTTTCAAGAATGGTATCCAGTAATGGAAATATATTATCAGTTTCCGTAAGCGATGTATTCATCCAGCCATTTTTGCTGGAGCCATATATGGTCGGAAAATCAAGTTGCTCTTCTGTAGCATCTAAATTGAAAAATAATTCAAATACGGCATCATGTACTTCATCCGGGCGACAGTTAGGTTTATCAACTTTATTAATAACAACTATCGGGTGCAGGTTTAATTGCAAAGCCTTTTGTAAAACAAAACGTGTTTGCGGCATAGGTCCTTCAAAAGCATCAACCAATAACACAACACCATCAGCCATTTTTAAAACTCTTTCTACTTCACCACCAAAGTCGGCGTGGCCAGGTGTATCAATCACGTTAATTTTAACGCCTTTATACATTACCGAGATGTTCTTACTAAAAATAGTAATGCCTCTTTCTCTTTCAAGATCATTACTGTCCATGATCAGTTCCCCGGTTTCCTGGTTTTCCCTGAATATATTTGTGCTGTGTAATATTTTATCCACTAACGTGGTTTTGCCATGATCTACGTGTGCAATAATGGCGATATTCCTAATGTCCATATTTATTTTTCAGGCGGCGAAGGTAGGCTATTTCAGCGGGACGGCAAGGACATATCCTATCTATATTGTTAAGGTAAATATGCTAAGGTTGGAATAATTAAAATGTTTAACGATGTGATTGAAATGATATCGGCTGGGTAATTCCTGGTGTACAAAATAAATAAAAAAGGCCGCTTTTCAGCGACCATGATTATTATTTAGTTTTTATTATTACAACACCATTTTTGCCTTTTTCTCCATATTTTTTTAAGGCTTCAGAACTTGTAATTAAATCTATACTTGCAATACTTTCTTTTTTAATGTTTGGTAACTCTTTCCATTTAACTTCTTTTCCATTTAAATAATACAATCTATTTCCGCCATCATCCTTCATATCAAATTGTTGATTTGCTAAACCAGTCGTATAATTAATGTTCTCGTCATTCAATGTCTCATCTTTTAATGCCAAAGTTGTCTTCATGGAAATGATAACCACTCCATTTTTGCCTTTCACTCCATACTTTTCCACTGCATCAGCATCTGTCAACACTTCAACCGAAGCAATTGACTTTTGATCAACTTCTTTTATTGAAGCAATTTCTTTGCCATCAACAAGCATTAACGGTGCATTAGCAGGAACATCTACTTCAACAGCATTTAATACTTTTGCAGGCGGCGGTGGCGGCGGTGTTGGTAGTGAAGAAGGCGGTAGCGGTGCAGGCATTGGCGGAGGAGGAGGCGGAAGTTCACCATATTTACTTTGAAACTTTTTTTGCTCGGCGGCATTTGATAAATTATACTCTTCTTTAGTGCCATTTTTATTCGTGACAACAGTTTTACCAGTTTCCAGATCTGTAACTATTTGCACACCTTTATTAGCCTTGTTTTTTGGAATATACTTTATCACGTCCTGCGGAGGAACTGGCGGAACAGGTGGTTCAGCAGGTAATGGCGGAACCGGAGGCGCTTCGGGCAGGGTGTCTGTTACTTCATGTATTAATGCCGGTTTACCCTGATGGTTTTGAGTTCCATTAAAAGACATTAGTAAAAATGTAATCAGCGGCAGCAGCAATAAATATTTCAAAATATTTACCGGCGATGATCTCTTTTTGTTCATCATAATAATTCTGTTTTTAAGTTTAGTAAAATTGAAATAACTGGCGGCCGCCATGTTTGTATGTATCCCGGAAACTTTTAGCAGGCAGTATTGATACAGCTTTGCATCAACACCACTTTTAAGCACTTTGGTGTCTGTAATAAATTCTAAATTTTGTTTTAAGCTGGCTTTAAGCAACCAGGCAAAAGGATTAAACCAAAACACAATATTGTAGAACTCTGCCATTAAGATGTCAACCGAATGTCCTTCTTTAGCATGAATTATCTCATGCCTTAATATCTGCTCAAAATCTGCGGCAGTGTGTTGTTTACTATTAACATAAATGTGGTTGAAGAAAGAAAAAGGACTAATGTTTTTTGTAGTGTTTACGATTACTATGTCGTTTAATTTTTGTTTCTCAGATTTTTTGCCAAGCCTTATTACCGAGAATAATTGCGCCACGAATCTCGCAAACATTAAAACCATGCCTGCATAAAAAAGATTAGTCAATACAAATTTCCAATCCATATTATTGCTTGCCTGGCTTTTAAAACTAAAATCAGGAATGTACTGTTGCACAGCATTCACCGGTTTTTCAGGCAAGCTTGCAGGCCAAAAATTTAAAGCAGGCAGAATTACTGATAGCGCCATTGCCAGCAGAAAAAAAGTTCTGTTCCATTTGAAGAATGTCATTCTTCTTAAGAAAAAATAATACATCACGTAGCAAAACGAGCCGGCAATGGAACCCTGCAAAATATATGTGAGCAAAGATTGCATCTGGAATTATTTTTTGTTTTCGATCATATTAATAATCTCTTTCAGTTCTTCTGCAGAAATTTTCTTTTCCTCAGCAAAAAAACTCACCAGCTCTTTATAAGAGTTTTCGAAGTAGTTTTTTACCACGCCTTTCATAAAAATCTTTTTATAATCCTCTTCTTTTACCAGGGGAAAATATTCATAAACATTGCCGAGCTGTTTATAACCTACATAGGCTTTCCTATGAAGATTTTTTAAAGTAGAGGCAAATGTTGTGTATGGCATTGCCTCACCGTTTACATGTTCCATGATAGCCTTGATATTTCCCTTTCCGCATTTCCATAAAGCCATCATAGCTTCTTCTTCCTGCTTGGTTAATTTATCCATATCTACGAATTTTTCGTAAATCTACGGATATTTCGTAAATGACAAAATGTTTTTTTTACCATTTAACATTTTACCATCAATGTGTGTTACTGAATAAAGTAGTTTTACCGACTTAAATCTTCATTAAAAAAAATTGAATTATGAAAAAGTTTGCATTGTTTTTAAATATCCTTATCCTGGCTTCCGGCTTAACATCTTTTGCCCAGGAAGACAAGTCAAAAAGGCCAAGTCCTCCACAAACTGTAAAAGAAAAATTAGCCAATGGAACAAACATTACCATAGATTACAGCAGCCCTTCAGTAAAAGGAAGAACTATTGGCAAAGACCTTGAGCCTATGCCCGGAAAAATTTGGAGATCCGGAGCCAATGAGGCTACCGTTATAGAATTTGACAAAGACGTAACCATTGACGGTAAAAAATTACCTGCGGGTAAATACGCTTTTTTCACAATAGACAATGGCACAGAATGGACCCTGATTTTTAATAAAACATGGAACCAGTGGGGCGCTTATGATTATAAAGACAATACAGATGCGTTAAGAGTTAATGTGAAAGCTGATAAGGCGCCATCATTTACTGAGAAACTCACTTACAAGGTTGCTGATGGAAAGATTTGGCTATTATGGGGTGATAAGGCCGTGAGCTTTGTAGTTTCGTAACACAAAATTTGATTCATGATTAAAAAGCCTTTCGATAGAGAGGCTTTTTAATTTAGTTTATTCAGGTTTCCAGTCCGGCATTCTGCCTGGTGTATAAGGTGCTTGGTTCTTTTCAAGAATAACTTCTATTTTAATTATTTCGCTATCAATTTGTTTTATCTGACTTAGCACCTGCTGAAATTGTGTACTGGCTACTTTATAAGAATTTATTGAGGTATTGGTTGGCACAGACGTAGTAGAAATAAGGCCCTCTGTTATTCTTCCTATTCTTGATTGAATAGAAGTTTGTGTTTCAAATTCCCTTTTTTCCAAAACTGTGTCACCATTTATTAGGGTATTAATATTAGCCAACTGGTTTTTAAGATCTAACACTTTTTTTGCAAGAGACTGATCTATTGAAGGTGTTTGAAATATAGCAATATTGATGGCCTTTAGTTTAGTTTCCTGTTCCTGCTTGATGGCATTAACTGCTGTAGCCGCCCGGCGAAGTTCAAGCACTTTTTTACCGAAAGCGAACAAGGCGGTTTTATCAGGCGCCGATAATGAATCTAACACCAAAGACTTTATGAGGAATTTGACCGGGGAAATAAGCTCTGTAAAAATGCCATCTTCAAATTTTAACAGGCTGACGTTATAACTCCCGGGTGGTACAAAAATGCCCTGGTCGCCTGCATTCATTGCTGCGCTTACATTTACGGGCAACTTACCATCAGTTCTAAAATCCCATGAAATTCTATTAAGACCATTTTTTGGCGAAGCCTGCAATCGCCTGATCACATTGCCTTCGTCATCTTTAATGGTAAACAGTAAATAGGTGTTTTGCTGGTTATCTTCCAATCTCAGTGAATCAAGAGATGGATAAAATGCGGGCAAGCCTTTTTTAATTCTTTCGGCTTCCCTTTCCTGCCTGAGTTCTTTAATTGATTTTATATTTTCCTTTAAAAAATAGGTAAAAACTGCGCCAGGCTTAGGATTTGGAGACACAAAAAAGCTTTCTCCCTGGAAACCTTTGTCATTTCCACCAAGCGCATTGTTTTGTAAATACATCCAGGCTGGCTTTACAGGAAATAGTTCTGCAGTTTTCTTTACCGTTTCAGGTTTAATATTTCTCAGAAAAGAATAATCTTCAAGTATATAAAATCCACGGCCAAATGTTGCCAGAACAAGGTCTTCTTCCCGTTGCTGTATTTCCATATCTTTTACTGATATGGTTGGCAATCCTCCTTTGAGTTGGATCCAGTTTTTACCGCCATCAATAGTAATAAAAACCCCGAACTCTGTACCTGCAAATAACAAGTCAGGATCCTTAAAATCTTCTGCCATGCAGTATACAGTACCTCTTTCCGGCAGGTTCCCTGCAATTGATACCCACGTTTTACCGCCGTCCATAGTTTTAATGAGGTAAGGTTTAAAATCGCCATACCGGTGATGGTTAATGGCAGCATACGCCACATTTTTATTATGAGATGACGCTACTATCTGGTTGATGTACGTTTGCGGTGGAAGTCCCTTTATGTTATCATACTTTTCCCAATGCTTTCCGCCATTTGTGGTAGAATAAATAAGTCCGTCGTCTGTACCGGCGAATAAAATATTTTCATCCAGGGGAGACTCCGCTAATGTAGTTACCTGCCCAAAGACATCTGTTGAAGCATTCTTTGCAATAGCATCTACACTCCATACCCTGTCCATTACTTTTAAAGTATTTCTATTCAACCCACGGGAAAGATCCCTACTGATGGTATCCCACGTATTACCCTGATCATTCGTTTTAAAAACTTTGTTTGAAGCAAAATATAACCTGTTGTGGTTGTGTTTGGAAATAAGCAAAGGCGCATCCCAGTTCCAGCGGTAAGGTTTATCAGTGCCGCCTTCTACCGGGCGAATATCTAAGCCCTCACCTGTTAGTTTATTAAATCTTGAAAGGCCGCCATATTGATATTGGGCGTAAATTATATTAGGATTTGTATAATCAACCTGCGTCTCAAATCCATCTCCGCCCTGCGTAATAAACCAATCATTATTAGTAACACCGTTGGCACTTAAGGTGCGGCTTGGGCCGCCGAGGCTAAAATTATCCTGCGTACCGCCATATATATTGTAGAACGGAAAAGCATTATCAAGAGAAACTTTATAAAACTGCGTAATAGGAAGGTTTTGTTTGAAGTTCCAGTTCTCTGCATTATCAAAGGTTTCATAGATGCCTCCATCACACCCAACCAACATGTGAGTAGTATTTTCAGGGTCAATCCAAATGGCGTGATTATCTACATGTTTATTTTTTTCACCAAGATTCACTAAAGTTTTGCCGCCATCAACGCTATATTTTATATAAGTATCCATAATAAATATCTTATCAATATTTTTTGGATCGCAAAATATTTCCTGGTAGTAATTTCCTGAAGTAAAAAAGCTGTTTCGTTTTTGCCAACTGGCACCCTGGTCCTTCGATATAAAAATGCCGCCTTTTCCTTCCCCGGCTTCTACTATTGAATACATTGTCGAAGAGTCAACAGGACTTATAGCTATTGATATTCTCCCGATATCTGTTTGGCCTTGCAAGCCATTCATGATTTTTTTCCAGGTTGTGCCGGCATCTGAGCTTTTGTAGATAGCGCTTTCTGGTCCGCCGCCTATGTATGTGAACACTTTTCTTTGCCGCTGATGAGCTGTCGCATAAATAACGTTATTATTTCCAGGTTGAATTTTTACCTCGTTGAACCCTGTATGCTCACTCACGTTTAATACCTGCTTCCAGGTTATTCCCCCATCTGTAGTTTTGTAAATCCCCCTCTCTCCGCCACTTTTCCATAGCGGGCCATAAGCTGCCACATATACAATTTGAGAATTTTGATGATCAATACTGATTTCACCGATATGTTCAGAATTCTTTAAACCCATATTTTTCCAGCTCTTGCCCCCATCCTCACTCTTATACACACCATTACCATAGGCCACCGATCTTTGATTATTATTTTCGCCCGTGCCTACCCAAATAATGTTTGAATTTGTAGGATCAAATACAATACATCCTATTGAGAATGAAGCCTCATTGTCAAAAATCGGCTGAAAGTTTACGCCGGCATTACTGGTTTTCCAGATGCCACCGCAGGCTGCTGCAATTAAATATTCATATCTATTTTTAGGATTTACAGCAAAATCAACAATTCTGCCTGAGGTTAAGGCCGGGCCAACGCTTCTAAAATTTATTGAATTAAAAAGAGCGGAATTAAGCGCCGGCACTATTGAAATTGAAGTATCTGTATTTTTACGTTGTGCTGATGACAATAAAGAAAGTGAAAGCAAGTTTATTAACACGAAAGCTCTAAAATTATTTTTCATAAATAAACATTGAGGTTTAATAATCTTTAACTTTTATTACAATCCTTTAACACAGCGCAAATTGACAAGAACAAAATTTAAAAATAAACATATTATCTTAGCAGCCTGTAATACTGTTCTGGTATATATTTCATATCTGGTTAGCCACTTTATCCTATCTTGTTTTATCAAACTTATTTAATAAAATGATTAGTAGAATTAATAGTAAAGTACGCTTACTGCTTATGATAATAATTTGTTCAGCAGTATTTTCTTGCAGGAGCGCCAAAGAGGCTGTTTACTTTAACAACCAGCCTGAAGGAGAATTTGCAATAAATAATCCGCTCACTCAACAGCCCATAGTTCCTAATGACATTTTAAGCATTACAGTTTCCAGCCCAAACGCCGATGCTTCCGCAGTTTACAACGGTACTGCACAAAAAACCACAAGTTACCTTGTTGAAAAAGATGGTAGTTTTCAATTTCCGGTATTAGGTAAAATTCAGGCAGCCGGCTTAACAAAGGCACAATTGACTGATTTTTTAAGAAATACTTTAATTGATAAGAAATTGCTGTTAGATCCAATAGTGACCATCAATTACCTGAATTTTCGAGTTACAGTTTTAGGAGAAGTGACCAAACCAATGGTTGTATTGGTTCCTAACGAAAAAATATCTCTGCTCGAAGCTTTAGGCATGGCTGGAGATCTTACTATCTATGCCCGCAGAGATAATGTTATGCTTATAAGGGAAGAAAATGGAAAACGCCTTATTAAAAGAATTGATCTTAATTCAGGCGATTTATTTAATTCACAATACTATTATTTAAAATCAAACGATATTATTTACGCTCAGCCGAATAAAACCAAGATATTTTCAACTTCAAGCACAAGACAAATTTTACCAATAATCTTTAGTGCCATAAGCCTGGCGGCCCTGGTATTATACCGACTAAAAAAATAGATCATTAAAAAATGAATTTAGATAAACCACAGGAAGAAAAACAGTCTTCTTTTTTTGAAGATATCAGCTATAAGTTTTTGCCATATTGGCCACTCTTTGTATTTCTTATAGGATTTTTTCTGCTATTAGGATGGGTTTACATTAAATATACAATCCCTATTTATGGAAGCACTTCTACTATTCTTATTAATGATGAGAAGAAAGGTGCAGATGAAAATAAGATTGAAGAATCTTTAAACCTGCTCTCATCCAATAAAGTGGTTGAAAATGAAATAGAAATCATACACTCCAGTAAACTTATGGAAGAAGTTGTAAGAGAGCTAAAACTTTATGCACCAATTTTTGAAAAAGAAAAAGTACTTACAAAGTCTGCCTACATTACATCCCCTGTAGAAATTGAAGCCCAGGAGCCTGATAAAATAACAGAAGTAGTTGAAATTCCATTTAAGTTTAATGAAAAAAATCAAACGGTAAGTTTTGAATCAAAAACATATAGAATAGGCGAATTTTACCCCACTGCTTATGGTGTTATAAAATTTAATAAAAACCCCTATTTCCAAAATAACACGGATAATCCTTTGTATTTTTCTTTAAGAAAGCCAAAAAATATAACAAATTCCTTTCTATCAGATTTATCTGTTTCACCAACAAGCAAGCAGTCGAGCATAGTTAATCTTTTTCTTCAGGATGAAGTACCAATAAGGGCTGAGAACATATTAAATACTTTAATGGCTACGTATAATCAATCTTCTATTGATTATAAAAATAGCCTGGCTAAAACCACCATCGCTTTTGTAGATGACCGGTTGAAAATAGTTTCGGCTGAATTGAATGAAGTAGAAAAGAAAATCCAGAATTACAAAACAAGCCAGGGAATAGTTGATATTAGTTCACAAGGCCAAATGTATTTGCAAAATGCAGGTCAAAATGATCAGCGTTTGTCTGAAGTAAATACCCAATTAGCCGTTTTAAATCAGGTTGAAAAATATGTTAGTAATAAAGATAAATCAGCCAGCATTGTGCCTTCAACTTTTGGTTTAAATGATCCTGTTTTAAATAAATTATTAGAGAGATTGTATCAATCACAACTTGACTATGAGAGATTAAGTAAAACAACTGCTGAAAATAATCCTATTCTACAAACAGTTAACGATGAAATTCAAAAGGTTAGGCCAAGCATTTTAGAAAATATCAGGAATCAAAAACAAACGCTTGAAACAGGGAGAAATAATTTATACAGCACCAGCAGAACCTTTAATTCAGCGCTTTCAACTATTCCCCAAAAAGAAAGAGAGCTTTTAAATGTAAGCAGGGAGCAGGCTATTAAAAATAATGTGTATTCCTTCCTGCTTCAAAAAAGAGAAGAAACAGCCCTGGCTTACGCTTCAAATGTTGCTAATATGAAAATTGTAGCTTCAGCACAGTCCTCTTACACACCAATCACACCAAAACCAAATATTATCTACCTAATAGCTATCTCCATAGCAATGGTCATAGGTGTAGCTGTCGTATTATTTAAAGACATGTTCAGTAATAAAATTCTATTTAGAACAAATATTGAAAATCATACCTCTATACCAATCCTCGGGGAAATATCAAGTTTTAATGATAAAGAGAGTTTACAATTAAAAGGTCAAAATAACCGGGCTATTCAGGAGCAGTTCCGGCAATTGCGTGCAGCAGCAGGTTTATACAATAAGAATAGCACTATTAAAAAAATTCTATTAACATCCAGTATTTCAGGGGAAGGGAAAAGTTTAGTAAGTGCAAATCTTGCGCTGAGTTTATCACGTTCAGGTAAAAAAGTTGTTTTAATTGATCTTGATATCAGGCATCCTCAATTTCAAAAGCTATTTAATACAAAAAGTGTTAACGGTATTGCGCACTATTTGGAAAATGAGATTTCTGAATCCGAAATAATTGAACATTCTGAATTTAATAATTTGGACATTATCACGGCAGGTGAAACCACACTAAATCCCACTGAACTTTTACTTAATGGCAAACTTCAACACCTTTTTACCTACCTGGAAAAAAAGTTTGATTTCATTGTTGTAGACACTTCACCGGTAGGTCCGGTAACGGATGCCTATATATTATCCGATTTTTGTGATTTAACTTTATATGTAATCAGACATAATTATACGCCAACATCTTATATTAAAAAATTAGATAGAAACATTAGATTGATGCCACTTAAAAATGTAGCTATAGTATTTAATTGCGTAAAACCCAGAGGCTTTATTAATAAGAATTTTGGCTATGGTTATGGTTACGGTTATGAAAACAAAGCCAATGAAAAGTACCTGGTTTCTTAATTTAATTTGAAAAACTTTAAAATTTTATCCACTTCACCTCATTTTATCGAAATCATTGATTAACAGAACCGTCTCTATTGCAATACCAGGTTTTTAATTTTATATTTACTTCAGAATTATTAATGTACTCACTCCAATATTGCTAACAGAGACATTATTCTTTCCATCCGCGAATTGCCGGCTTGTCTAAAAATCCTTTTTAAATAACCTTAAGTTAATACGATATATTAAAAGTATCCTTAATTTTATTTTAGGAAATTTATTACTGGCATTAGAATTGTTTTGTTACTATCCTTATTTATCCGTCAGGTAGCTTCTTAGACTTTATTAAATCCAATACTACTGCATTTACCTCTTGTAGCCATCTTCCATTGAAATAAACTGCATTCCTCTTCGGAATACACGGCTTAGCCTTGTTATTTGAAAAACTGTCATTTTAAAAGGCTTAAACGTACAATTATGGAAATGAAATGGTATACAATTTATACTAAACCGCAAACAGAAAGAAGGGTATTAGAAACTTTAACCAACAAAAAGATCGAAGCATATTGTCCTATAAATAGAACGGGACAAAATTGGAACGATAAAAGATTTAAGGAGGATGTTCTCTTTAAGTCATACGTTTTTGTAAATGTTAGAGAATCGGATTTAAATGATGTTAAGAAAATTTCCGGTGTTGTTAATTTAGTGTACTGGTTGGGTAAACCTGTAATAGTAAGTAATGATGAAATAGTTTTGATGAAAAGATTTCTTAACGATCATCTAAATGTAAGTCTTGTTAAAACAGATATAAGTTCTGAATTGGTTACAAACACATCGTTAGTAGAAACCTCCTTTCAACATTATACCGAAAATTCAATAGGTCAAAACAAAATTGCCAAAGCGGTTATCCCGTCTTTAGGATTTGTGTTACAGGCTGAAGCAGAACAAACAAATGTCACTGTTATCTCTTCAGAGAATTATTACAAAAAAACAAAATTTACCTCTTATAAACTTTTTAACAGAGTTGCCGAATTTAATGTTGCATTCAGAGGTAACTGGTAATATATTCCCAATGAACTGAGGTGCTTTGAGAAATCAAAGTACCTTTTTTATTTTATACCCATTAGTTTTGCTTAAAGGTCACTCAAAAATAAAGATTTAGTAAGTATTTAATTATTGATAATTAATTAGTTATTCACCTTATCTTATAAAACAGGGGTATAATTTTTTGTTTATTCATTCGTTTTAAATCAAATAGACAGCATGCAGTTTGAATTTAAGAATAATTTTATTGGATATTATAAATTCTATTATAAAGTAGTTGGTAAGCGGTTGTTTCTTTCAATTTTTTTGAGCATCATAGTTAGTTTACTGGATGGTATTGGTTTAGCCATGTTTATGCCATTGCTTCAAAATGTTTCAGACACAAAAACTAATAATGCCCAATCTATGGGGCATTTGCATTATGTAACAGATGCCATTAGCAGCCTTGGATTTCCACTAACATTAGGCACTATTTTAATTGTTCTGGTAATACTTTTTTCTTTAAAAGGATTTATGAAGTTTTTGGAAATGAATTATCAGGCTAAAGTCATGCAGTTTTTCATGAAAAGAGTCAGGCATAAATTAGTTACAGATCTTCAACAAATTTCTTATAAAGGATTTTTAGAAGTAGATGCCGGTAAAATTCAAAATACATTTATTGCAGAAGTACAAAGAATGTCGCAAGCTGTAAAGTCTTTTTTAAGTTACACACAGGCTCTCTTTATGTTATTAAGCTATGTAGGCTTAGCTATATTGGCAAATTACCAGTTTGCTATTCTCGTTGCTATAAGTGCAGGTTTAACTAATATGATTTATAGGTATTTCTATAAAAAAATGAAATCTGCATCTTATGAAATATCAAAAAAAGGCAACGATTTTAATTCCTACATGATTCAAGCAATTAACTATTTTAAATATCTAAAATCTACAAATTATCTCGGTAAATATTCTAAGAAATTGGGACAAGTTATTAATAATACAGAATTATTAAATAAGAGAATTGGATATTATACTGCTGTTACTTCAGGCATTAAAGAACCAATGATCTTAATAATAGTTGCAGGCGTAATATATGTACAGATTCACTTTATGGGCGGTAACCTTGGTTCAATTATTTTGAGTTTAATACTTTTTTACAGAGCCTTGATTTTTTTGATGAGCATTCAACAACAATGGCAAGCTTACATACAAAATACCGGCGCTATGGTTAACGTATCCGAGCTTTTGCATACTATGGAATTACACAAAGAAAATTTGGGCAATCAGGAATTCATCAATATTGAGTCTAATATCATTGTTGAAAATGTAGATCTTTCATACGGCGCTAACAAAATTTTAAACAACATTGATATTATTATACCTAAAAACAATACTATAGCGCTGGTTGGGGAAAGTGGTTCAGGTAAAACCACTTTGGCAAATATTATTATCGGTCTTATATCACCTGATAAAGGCCGCATCCTGGTTGATGGTACTCCATTACAATCTTATGATTTAAATTCTTACAGGGATAAAATTGGATATATATCACAGGATTCGGTTATTTTTAATGATGATATTTATAATAACATTACTTTTTGGAGTGATAAAACCGAAAAAAATTTAAAAAGATTTTGGGAGGTAGTTGAAATGACTTCTCTAAAGTCTTTTATCGCCGGACAGGCTAATAAAGAACTTACAAGGTTAGGAGATAATGGCATATTGATTTCCGGTGGACAAAAACAAAGGATATCTATAGCAAG
>JANLXV010000119.1:0-9322 GCA_031365305.1 Chitinophagaceae bacterium | reverse complement strand
GATGGGCACACCGTTATCACCACACAGGATGGCAAAGAAGCGCTTGAAAAAATTGAGGCACTATCTCCTGACCTCGTGATCACTGATATTATGATGCCTTATTCATCCGGCCTGGAAATTACAAGTGCTGTAAAAAAACGATTCGATAAAAAAATCCCTGTGATTGTTCTATCAGCAATGGGCCAGGAAAACGTGGTGCTTGAAGCATTCCAGTTGGGCGCTGATGATTATATCAAAAAGCCCTTTAGTCCAAATGAATTATCAATGCGGGTTAAAAGATATGTGCCCGAAGTTGTTGTGTAATCAAGCTTGCGGATTAATGCTATGTATAACGCTATCCAGATATTAAATATACAGGCGCATGAGCTGGTAGGTATCATTTATCTTTTTTTGATACTGCTTATTTTACTTTTCACCTTTATTTTTAGTTTCACCATTTTACAGGTGAGGAAAGATAGCAATAGAACAAACTGGCATCTGCATATTGCCAATATTGTCAGCGAAATAATATTCCGGGATGATGAGGATTCGTCTTTCAAGCCCGATCCTCCTGTAATGGCACTATTGCAAAATGAGTCGTTCAGGCAATGCCTTATTAACGAGATAATAAACACGCAGAAAAGTCTTTCAGGTAACTCAACAACTAATCTTAAAAAATTTTATGAAACCCTGCAGTTAGACATTGACTCTGCTAAAAAAATAAAGAGCAGCAAATGGCACCTAAAAGCCAAAGGCGTTAATGAGCTGGCAATGATGGGGCAGGCTAAGTATGTAAAAGAAATTTTCAGGCTTACTAACCATCCCAATGTGCTTGTAAGAAATGAAGCGCAGTGTGCTCTTATCAACTTCTATGAATTTGCAGGCCTGCGCTTTCTGAATGTAACAACTTACCAGATTAGCCAATGGCAGCAGATACAGTTGCTGGATAAACTTAAAAGTGTACACCCCAAAAATTTAGCGCCAATAAAAAAATGGCTCAGATCAGGTAATGAGTCCATCGTAGTTTTTGCCATTAAGCTGGCTTCATTTTTTAAATGTTATGACGTGTATGATGATGTAATTAATTGCCTGCAGCATGATCGCATGGAAATTAAATTGCAGGCTATTGAATACCTCAAAAAAATACCCGGAGAAAATACTTCTGAAGTGCTGATGAATAATTATATCTACGATCATAAAATTCATCGCCTGTCAATTATTGACGCTTTAAAAAATATTGGAAATGATCAGCAGGTGCCTTTTTTATTACACCAGCTTAATGATGTGGATGATGATATCAAAGCCGCATCGGCTAAATCGCTGGCAGAGATTCATCCTTTAGGCATATCTTTTTTACAAAGCCATGCTCTTGCTGATCAGGATCCCTGGAAAGCCATATTTCTTCAGCTCAAAAACGACTATGCTGCATGACCTGCCAAAGCATCATATTTCATCTGTTTACCTACGGCATTCTTCTTTATTCTTTTCTTTTGCTGGTAAGTTATTTATTCATCGGGTTTTATTCTATTGGGGAGATCAGGCGTCATCTCAGGCGAAACAGTTTTGCAGATTTTAGAATGCTCGCTGCTTCGGACCAATTGCCCGGTATTAGCATTATTGCGCCAGCTTATAATGAAGCTGCAAACATTATCGAGAATGTGCGTTCAATGCTGTCTATACATTATAACACACTTGAATTAATAATAGTAAATGATGGCAGTAAAGATGATTCTTTAAAAAGGCTCATTGCGGCTTACGATCTGTATAAAACAGATATGTATGTAAATGAGCAAATAGCAACAAAACCAATTAAGGGTATTTACAAAAGCAGGAATCCTGTATTTAAAAAGCTTATCATTATTGATAAAGTAAACGGTGGCAAAGCAGATGCGCTTAACGTTGGTATTAATGTATCTAAGTATGGCTACATTGTTTGTGTTGATGTGGATTGCGTGCTGGAACAGGATGCTTTGCTGAAAATGATAAAACCATTTTTAGAAGAGACCACCGTAAAGGTTATTGCATCCGGCGGCGTAATTAGAATCGCTAATGATTGTAAGATTGAAAATGGCAGGCTGATCAAAGTAAATCTTCCCAAAAAACTTTTACCTAGAATTCAAACACTTGAATATATAAGGGCATTTTTATTGGGCCGCATGGCGTGGAGCCGCTTAAACGGACTTCTGCTGATATCCGGTGCCTTTGGCGCTTTTGATAAAGAGATTGTTATAAAATGTGGTGGCTATAATACTAAAACGGTTGGGGAAGACATGGAGCTGATTGTAAGGATGCGCCGTTACATGGAAGAGCTTAAGATTGCTTACCGCGTTACATTTATACCTGACCCATTATGCTGGACAGAGGCTCCCGCGAATTACAAAATATTAGGACGGCAAAGAAACCGCTGGACAAGAGGAACCATTGAAACCTTGCGTATGCATAAGGTGATGTTCTTTAATCCAAAGTATCACATCATAGGGATGATCAGTTATCCTTATTGGTTCTTTTTTGAATTTCTTGCACCGTTGATTGAATTTATTGGTATTGCAGGCTTCCTGCTTTTTGCATTTTTTGGATTGATTGCATGGCCGGTATTTTTTACATTATTAGGCTGCATATTATCCTTCGGATTTTTATATTCTGTTTTTGCTATACTTATGGAAGTGCTTACTTATAACCAATATAAAAATAAGTATGCCATCATACGGTTAGTGGCAGCCGCATTTGTTGAGCCATTCATTTTTCATCCTTTCGCAGTCTGGTCAGCCCTTAAAGGATACATTGATTATTTAAGAAAGAAAAATAGCTGGGGCGAAATGACAAGGCAGGGATTCAATCCCGGCACTGTGCAGGCCCAGGTTGTGCAGGAACCTTCACCTGTTGACGAGGTTGTTGAGCTTCCGGAAATGATCACTGAAAAAGAAACCGTTCAGCCATCTTCTTTTTTCTATAAAAAATTATTACCAGGCATTAAAGAAGCAGCAGCCTATAGTTTGGTTGCAATGGCCTGCATGGTAATGGCGGCTTTGTACGAGTTTCTGCGTGGTGCGCAGCAATTTGGTATGCCGCAAAATTTTTTAAAAGTTTTTAGCCTCGGCCTTGTTAATACCATCTCTTTCATTTTAAATTTTGGCATTATTCCCCTGTCGGTTTTTATTTTTCTTTTTGTTATTAGTAAGCAGGTTGCCAGGTTTTTCATGATCACGTTTTTAATATTATTTATTGGAGTGCAATTAGCGCTTGCACAATATTTTTTAGAAACCTTAGTGCCCCTGGGTGCTGACCTCTGGAAATATTCAATAGCGGATATTCAGCAAACAGTAGGCGCAGCGGGCATTTCTACTTCTTTCATCTGGTGTGCATCAGGCATTTTAGCTATTAGCATTTTTCTATTTATCTCGCTGCAAAAAAAAATAATTTTAAATGCTTATGCTGCTTACGGCCTCTTATTGCTGTTTGTAATTTCCACAGTTTTTTCATCAGCGTCAATAACCAGCAAATGGAAACCGGGGCAAGAATTCTCGAATAATATTTCGCTCAGCAAGTCTTACTTTTTTTATAACAGCACCTGCCGTTTTTTTAATAATATTGAGCGCCAGATCATCAATGCAGATACACCTTCTGCCATGGTGGCTGATGCTAATGCGTTTAAGTATATAGATGAGGCTAATTATCCCTTTTTACATACTGTTGATACAACATCGGATGTACTTTCACCATTTTTTAATAAACAAGCCGTTGCGCCAAATATTGTTTTTATAGTGGTAGAAGGTTTAGGCACCGCTTTTTCAAACAAGGATGCTTACCTCGGCAGCTTTACACCTTTCCTTGATTCTTTATCCGGCAAAAGCCTTTACTGGAACAACTTTTTAAGCGCCGGCGGCAGAAGCTTTGCAATGCTGCCATCTGTTTTTGGTTCGCTACCATTTAGTAAAAATGGCTTTGCTGAACTTGCAGAACAAATGCCTCAGCATCAATCACTCTTTACTGTTTTAAAGGAAAACGGTTACGAGTCTAACTTTTTTTATGGCGGCAATGCAGACTTTGATCGTATGAATATTTTCCTGAACAGGAATGGAGCTGTTATACATGATGAGAAATCTTTTGCAGCAGGCTATGAAAAAATGCCATCTGCTAATGGCTTTACGTGGGGTTATGGCGATGAGGAAGTATTGAGAAAATACAATGAAACTACTAAGGGTATAACAACGCCAATGTGCAATGTGGTGCTAACACTTTCTACCCATAATCCCTTTATCATTAAAGAAGAGAAAAGATTTAATGCATTGTTTGAAGACCGTATGCAGTTGCTTGGCTTTAACGATGCAGAGAAAGAAGAACACCGGCGATACAGGGATCAATATTCCAGTGTGCTATACACTGATAACGCCATCCGGCAGCTTATGACGAGCTATGCCGGCAGGGCTGATTTTAAAAATACGATATTCATAATTACCGGTGATCACCGTATGCCGGAGATACCTATATCATCTAAAATTGATCGTTATCATGTGCCGTTGATCATCTATTCGCCCATGTTAAAAACGGCTGCATCTTTTACAGCGGTATCATCTCACCTGGATATTATGCCGAGCCTGTTATCATTCTTACATCACCAGTACAATTTCAAAACACCCGCCGTTGCAACGTGGCTGGGTACAGGATTAGATACCGCTCACACGTTCAGAAATCTGCATGCTTACCCACTTATGCAAACCAAGAATGATTTGGTGGATTATGTGATGAATGATTATTTGCTGAACGGCGATGATCTTTATAAAATAAGTGATCACATGAATATTGACCTTGTATCTGATGATCGGCAAAAAGAAAAATTAAAAAACGCCTTCTCTGCTTTTAAGCGGAAAAACAATACACTGGCTGCCGCTAAGCAAATGTTGCCCGATAGTTTGATGAACAGGTAGAAATAATACTCCTAAATTTAAAGCCCTTTAATCCTATTAGGACCTGTTAAGTTCAAGAAATTTAGCCGGAAGCTATTTAATGTAATGCAGCAGAAGCCAATTTTTACAATAGACTTTAAAGAGATTTTCAATAGGTGTTTTAGAGCCTTAAAACAATCTTAAAACCTACGGGTTAAACCACAGGAAATACTAAGCTGGTTTCCATTAATACCTGGCTGGTATTCTCTATTGATAAGCCCGGCGCTTAATGATAAAATATTCCATTTTAAAAAAGTATGATTAAAAGCCATGCCTATTTGCTTTGAGGTAAGCTTTTCCTGCTTTACATTAAATTGTATGTTTTGAATATGATCATCGGGAGAAATGCCAGTACCTACGTTTAGGCCAACATAATCATCGGCACCCGCAAAATAATAACGGCCTGCTACATTGTACGATTGCGAAGCTGCATTTGATGACGGCACTATATAGGTTCTAGCGCTAAATAAAAACGATTTATAATATTTGCCTACATAGAACGTATAAATGTGTGTGCCTTGCGTGAAGTATAAATATCTCAGGCCTGCTTCGGCTTCAAAGCTCCGTGGCAGGTTTGCGTAAAGCGAAAGCCCTGCTCTGTATTTTGGAAATACGCCTGTTGCTGATGAATAGCCGAAATTTAAATAGGTGTAAAAGGTTTTGTTGATCCGTGGATAAGCATCTAATTCACCTTGAACGCCATTGGCATTAAAGCGGTTGGCATAGTTGAGCCTTGCAGTATATGAACCAGACTTTGTTTGCATGCTATACGCCAAACTTGCTAAGTGCCATGCCTCGTTGTATTGTTTATCAAATGAGGTATGATCGTAGCTAAGTGAAATTTTGTTCTTTGATGTTTCGTTTTTAAGTGCCGATGCTAAAGTGCCGGCTTCTACATTATGTTTATTGCGGTTTAAAAGTGTAGTAACAATGCTCAAAGCTTCTTTGTATTGTTTTTGGGCATTTAAGATCCTGGCTTTTCTAAGCAATAGCGCTTCAGATGCAGGATGCGCTGATAAAGCATTGTTACAGGTTGAAAGCGCCTGTGCATAATGGTCATTCCAGTATTCAAGATCGGTATATGCGATACCAGCTTCTTCATCTGCCGGATCGTCAAGCAGTACTTTTTCAAAATAATAACGGGCACTATCGTACTGTTTTGTCCAGGTGTGAATTCTACCTAAAAAAATTTCAATATCAGCATAAGAAGGAGAAATATTTAAAGCCTGGTAGGAGAGTTGCTTTGCTTTAATATAATTATGATCTTCAAACGCCACATCCCTGGCGCTTTTAAACAGGCTATCTGCTGAAACGGTTGTTTGAGCTTGCAGGTCAGCAAATGTGAATAGAAATATCGCAACAACCAGTGCCTGTTTAATCATAAAGTATAAAACGTCAAATCAGCGCTGGTATTATATCATATCAATTTTAAATAATGATGAACTCTACATTAAATCATATTGATTGGGTCCATCTCTGCGGGGAGTCTGGTAAATAAACTATTCAGCAGGAGGTTTGTAATCTTAAGGTATTTATGCCCATTACCGTGAGCCCCATTCCCAAATGCCGTACAATATTTTTTTATCAAGAGGATGACCAGCTTGTTTTAATGATAGAATGACCTGGCCACGGTGATGTCCTTCATGTGCTAAAAGATAGCCCACAAATGCCGTGGGGTGGGGTTTGAAATTTTTGATCTTTCCGTCTGCAAGGCCTTTTTCAATAAGCTTGCCAATGGCCGCAGCACTTTTAGTAAGCTGTTCCACAAGTATTCTTTTAGCGATAGCTTCCTTCTCTATTTTACTCACGGCGGTCATCAATTCAGGCATGGCAGCCTGCAGCCACATTAAGCGAACATTATGAATGTGCGCTAATTGTTCACCAGCTGTACGGCCTTTTGAAGCTGATGTAAAGTTAAAAAAGGCTTCATCAATAGCATTGATAAGATACAGGTTAATCCTGTTGTTAATCTCCCAGGTATCAATAAGCTGCTCCATTATGCAAATACAATTTTGTTGACTTTCTTTTGCGCCACAACAAAACTATTTCATTTGCAAATAAAAAAACCGCCATAATTTTCATCATGGCGGCCTTGTAATATTTGAAAGATGTTGTTATCCTAACTTCTCTAATCTAAAGTCCAGCCGTTTATCTTTTTTGAAATACTCCATGATCATTATTGACCCTGCCTTAGCCGGGTAAACTTTAAGCTGGCTGGCTTTTGATTTTAATTCGATCTTATCCTGTGTAAATTTAGTGCCATTAAAACGCAGTGAGTTAAACGTTTGCCCGCTGTATTCTTTATCTCTAACCCAGTCGCTGTAAGTCACGGTGAATTCTCCATTTTCAGTGTCAGACGTGGTAAACGCATAATCAAAACGGCCCATGGCTTTAAGCATCATGCCTAAAGCATGTTGTGTTGCACCGTCAGACAAAGAACCGATGGCAGCATTGTTATTTGTTTTATTATACACTGTGGCATTCGTTATTTTATAAGTATTATCAAATTCCATCATTACAAGGTCAGTAATGGTCATTTTTGTTACTGCTACAGCATTTGTTCTTGCACCGGCAAGCATACCAAGCGTTTTTAATGCAACACCACCAGCGCTTACCTGTCTTTTAAAACCTTCGCCTACAACAAACAATTTTCCATTAGGCATTTGCACCACTTTATGAACAAAGAGATAGCCTATGTCTTCAAATTTTCCTTTCAGGTTTGTCGGAATGTATTTTGCAAAATCCCTGGCCCATGAGTTATAAGTTTTAGAAACTATTTTGCCTTTACCATCAACGGTATAAATTGCCAAGCCCTGGCTAAAATCTTTTACGATGTTATCTTTTTTATTAAAGTAACTGCCTAATACCATTAATTTATCTGAGCCCGGAATAGCCTCAATACCTGTTGGTACAAATTTAAATTCTTCATTTTCATCTTCGTTATCTATATCGAATACGACCTTTTTGGTCATAAAATTTACAGCAATCATGTGGCCATTAAACTGGTTGCCCACCAAATGGCTTTTTTTCAATGTCTGCAGAATGATCATATCATTGGTAACACCTAAAAACTCTGCTAATGATATTTTTTCTTCATCATTTGGTACATAGCTCCATTGCTGTTTTTTATCTGCATTGAAATATATCAATTCATAGGTAAGATGTTTGCCATCTTTTAACGGCATTAAAGTAGCATAGCCATTGTCGCCAAGATCAAATAATGTTTGGTTAGCACCTTCTTCAGCATCAAGCTGCAAAGCATTTTTAGACCAGTTTTCCGTTTTTTTATCATAATCGTTGCTGTAAGTCACTTTTAATTTGCCTTCCAGATCGTACACTCTCAGGTCTATAGTGTTTTCATCCATATTATTGAACAAAAAGGCCAGGCTGCTGCCATTATATGCAGCTTCTATCAACGATATTTTTTTAGAGTCTTCAAACTTAATGTCTCTCACTTTATTCAGGTTCTCATCAAGAATCTGCAAAGTGTATTCATTAGTATTTTTATCAATCTTATCACTCTGGTATAAAAAGAAATAGCCTTTGATCTGCTTGTTTGAAATGATGGTGCCGCTGTTACGCAGGTAGGCTTTGTAAACCTTATCAATACTCAATTTGTTTTGTGCCGTAAGGCTAAAAGTGGTGGTCAGCAGGAATGCCGCTGCCAGCATAAGTTTGTTAATCATGATAGCTTTTGTAAAATTTAAAATGGTTTATTGTGTTGAAAATTGTTTACTGGTATTTAAGGCTGTTGTATAAGGCTTATAAAAAGCCAGGGCTGATTTAAATTGATTTAAGTAATTATAATTTATAGCCGCAAAATCTTCGGCATACAGGTTTTGTACAAATTGTAATAACAGGTTATAATTTGATGGATGATAGGGTGCAGGCAGATCAATTATTTTACTGAGCTTATGGGCTTTGGTAGCCTCGTAAAGACCATTGAAAATTTTACCAACCTGTGCCACAAGATATGGATCGCCGGGCCGGGCCTGCATTAGCTCAAGCGTATAATATAAACTCCTCGTATAATTATTTGCAGAATAAGTGTACTCAATAATTTCGTATGAAAATGTTTTTTTAAGAGCATTGAATTGAATCTGATCTACAACATTTTTTTGATTAGCTGCCGATTGGTATTTTTTTACCATTGGCTCCAGTAACTTAATACGCAGTTTACAATCGGGATGTGTCTTCAGGGAATCTTCAAGCTGCTCATCCTTTTTTAGCACAGCATGTCCGCCAAGCAAGCCTTCATTTTTTACGATCCATTTCTTTTTAAACGGGTAGTCTGTTGCATTAAATATTTTTGGCAGAAGTGCAGCCGTATTTAACGTATCGGCATCAATGGAATCTAACAAGGCAAGTGTTGTCAACGCTTCTGCAATATTGAACCTGGT
>JANLXV010000116.1:0-2313 GCA_031365305.1 Chitinophagaceae bacterium | reverse complement strand
CATTTTTCTTAAAAATAAAAAAGAAACCCGTAGTTGATCCCAAAGCCATTAAGGAAGCCATGGAATCAGCACATTAATAAAATGTTTACAAGATGAAAAAACTAATCTTCTCACTGCTGTTAACCCTGATTGTATCCGGCGTTTTTGCACCCTGTATGGTAGGGAAATTCCAGAAGCAGGTTGTGGCAGCAGATGTAATAGTTATACCTCTTTCCTGCTCCTGTGCCATCCAGTCCATTGTTGCAGCACCATCATGTACTTCACCAATTTTGTGGTTAACGCCAGTATAATAAAGTATACGCTCAGTAGTGGTTGTTTTGCCTGCATCTATATGTGCAGCAATTCCAAAATTTCGTTGATAACGTAAATCAGCCATCTATTTTATTTTTAATGTTGAATTTTTGAATGTAAGCCAACTCTGTTCCGCTTACCTGTTTTTATTAAATTCTGCTTGAACTAACGAGAGCTTCCCGCAGGTGAACCATTTTATGGCCCGGGTATTTGTATGGTTTCTCAGGCTCTCATCAATGCTAAATTCAGTATTGCTCCTTCCATGCATTATACTTTTTAGCGCCGCAAATATCGCAGATTTTCAGGAGATGGCAAAGGCTTTAAGGATTTTTTACAAACTAAAAATGCGTTATGAAACCACAAAGCAAGAAAAAAGCCATCTATTCGATGGCTTTTATGTAGTCTGAAGAAAATAATATTTTATATCCTGAAGTGAGCGAATGCTTTATTAGCATCAGCCATACGGTGGGTATCTTCTTTCTTTTTAAAAGCGGCGCCCTCACCTTTGCTTGCAGCCACTATTTCATTAGCTAATTTATCAGCCATGCTTCTACCATTCCTATCCCTGCTGTAACGGATTAGCCATTTAATAGACAAAGAAATTTT
Source organism: Chitinophagaceae bacterium (assembly GCA_031365305.1). Taxonomy (GTDB): domain Bacteria; phylum Bacteroidota; class Bacteroidia; order Chitinophagales; family Chitinophagaceae; genus Ginsengibacter. The sequence continues at coordinate 1,416 of JANLXV010000116.1, read as the reverse complement.
TCTGTCTGCACGCACCTCGGCGGGTATCTGAAAGGTTGCGCCGCCAATCCTTCTGCTTCTAACTTCTACTGAAGGTGTAACATTTGATAAGGCTCGTTTCCATATTTCGTAACCATCTTCGCCTGAAATTTTTGCCACTTTATCAATCGCATCATAAAAAATGGTATAGGCACCACTTTTTTTACCCTCCCACATAAGGTTGTTTACAAACCTTGTAACAAGTTTGTCACTAAACCGCGGATCAGGAGCAATGGGTAATTTTTTGGCTTGTGCTTTACGCATTTCTTTTAACTTTTATCTAATTAATCAGATGATTATAAATTCTATTTCTTAGCTTTTTCCCTTTTAGTGCCGTATTTCGAACGGCTTTTCTTCCTGTCTTTAACACCAGCGGTATCCAAACTTCCACGAACAATGTGGTAACGTACACCCGGCAGATCTTTAACCCTTCCTCCCCTGATCAACACTATTGAGTGTTCCTGTAAATTAGGTCCTTCGCCCGGAATGTAGGCAATAACCTCAATTTTATTGGTAAGCCTTACTTTAGCAACCTTGCGTAAGGCTGAATTAGGTTTTTTTGGCGTTGTAGTATATACTCTTGTACATACACCACGTCTTTGCGGACAGCTATCAAGTGCTCTTGATTTGCTTTTCGCTCTTATGATTTCCCTTCCCTTACGTACTAATTGTTGAATTGTAGGCATTATAAACCTTAAATTTTTTGGACGGCAAAGGTAAGGGCACAGTTTAAATATTCCAAAATTAAAAAGTGTTGTTTGTGGCGTACAGTTCAACAATTAAACTTTCACCAGCCAATTATGAGTATCAGCAATTTTTCCCATTTTGATTTTGTCCATTGTGCTTTTAATATGGGGCGAAATAGTCCATTCTGCTGTATTAAAAGTGAGTATTTCATCGCGGTACCGAAGCTCTTTTATCATAGATATGGTTGCCGCAGTACCTGTTCCAAACACTTCACTTAATGTACCTGCTTTATAAGCCTCTACGATATCATCAATACTTATTTGGATTTCTTCAACGGTTATTCCTTCATCTTCAAGAAGCGAGATAACGCTGTCTCTTGTAACTCCGCCTAATATTACACCACTTTTTAAATCGGGGGTGTAGGCCTTATCGCCAATGATAAAAAAGATGTTCATCGTACCACATTCCTGCACATATTTGTGTTCCGCCGAATCGGTCCATAAAACCTGGTCGTAACCTTTTTTTCTTGCCTCAGCCGTAGGGAACATTGCTGCCCCGTAATTTCCGGCATTTTTAACATAGCCCACACCACCTTCTACAGCTCTAACATACTTTTCTTCAACATAAATTTTCATTGGCGTGCTGTAATAAGGGCCAGTTGGACTAAGAATAATCATGAACTTATATTTTTCACTCGGCCTTACACCAATC
>JANLXV010000094.1:0-2425 GCA_031365305.1 Chitinophagaceae bacterium | reverse complement strand
TAAAAAACTAATTTAAATGTTATTTAACTAATGATAAAAGGAAAGACTTAAGCCCAAAGGATAATGTATCGGCAGTCCCATTAAATATTAAAAAAAAGATAAGGGATGGTAATATTGAATAATATCCGGTCAAAACATTTTGATTAACTATTGAGCTATGTTTTTTGTAGGTATTTTTTTTGAGTTCATCAATGCTCAGGTTATTTATATCACTTGAAGTTTTGTTGATTCTGCGCATTGTTATAGACTTAGCCTCTCTATTAGAATGGTAAATAATTAATAAAACAAGTAATAATGACATAGGAATTCCCAACCATAATGATATATTTTTTGAAAGAGAAAGTACAAATGATGCTAAAAACATACCCATGATAGCAAACATTATTACTCCAATAAAAAATGAAATCCAAATAGAAAGTTGCTCAAAATTATATTGTGGTGTTCTTAGTTGCCTATGTAACCAAAATGATATGATTCCAACAATATTTCCGATTAAACCCATAAAGATAAATATTGCGAAAATCATTATTGCTCCTTTAATTATGTACCATGTCATACGCCCTTCTGTTGAATGTTTTATATCAGATTTATTATGCTAAAAAACACATTGCTTAAATGGTTGTCAAAAGTATTTAGATTTAAAAAATTTACCACCAAGAAAAATGTACTCCCATTTCCCACACTACAAGACCTATCGCACCCACCGCTGCACAAAAAGCACCAATCACTAACAGTTTTTGATTTAGTCGGTCTTGGGAGTAAGCGTGGGCATTGGAACTAATTTTAGCTTCCAATGCTCTTTGTCTGCCAACATATCCATTCTCTGTTCTTAAAAAGTATTGTCCGTTGAAATTAATTGCATAAGCTGGATACTCTTTGTCCTCGAAAATATTATCTTCTTCTCTTTTATAGCCAGTAACTTTTTTCACATATTTATCTTCTTCCAACTTTTCTAATGCTAATTCAAAGTCTGATATCCTCATATTAAATCCTTTAGATTTAAGAACTCTTGATAAGTCAAAAAACCTGATATGCGGATTAACCTTGTCCGAAGAAACTGCAACTAAATTAAGTTCCGATAATATTGCGTGCAATAATTCAAGAGATGCTCTTTCTTCCATATACTATTAAAATAATAAAATGTCTGTCCTGTCAACCCGCTACAAATAAAACACTGGTATTGCAGCATCATAGGCAACTCATAAATTTACGAAGGTTTTTATCTCATCAAAGAACAACAATTTTTAAGTGTCCCTCTAAATCAATTACCTAATCAAAAAAACGAAAGTTAAAAACTTTCGCAAATACAATTTATTCGTAAAGGTTGAGGCCATTCAGCGGCCTTATTATTTCCAACATGTCTCTGTTGGTTACAGGTAAATATCTTGATGTTGTAATCAATACATCTTCTTCAACACTTCTCCAACGCCTGCATAATATCTGCTAAAATATCATCTACATGTTCAAGACCAACGGAGATACGGATTAGGCCGGGCGTAATGTTTACTTCAGCCCGTTCGGCTTCGGTGAGTTTGCCATGCGTAGTGCTGGCAGGGTGTGAGGCTATGCTTCTTGTATCGCCGAGGTTGGCTGTAAGTGAGAGCATTTTTAAAGCGTTTAAAAACCTGCGGCCGCTTTCAAGACCACCGGCTAATTCAAAGCAAACAATGCCGCCGCCATTCAACATTTGCTTTTTTGCAATAGCATGTTGCGGATGGCCTGGCAGGTAAGGATATTTAAGCCATGATATCTTTTCATGTTTTTCCAACGCCGTTGCCATAGCCAATGCATTTTTTGCATGGCGCTCCATGCGCACATCTAAGGTCTCTAAACTCTTACTTAACACCCAGGCATTAAAAGGAGAGAGGGCCGGGCCTGTGTTCCTGCAAAACAAATAGATGGTTTCAATGAGTGTTTTATCGCCAACAATAACACCGCCTAAAACCCGTCCCTGTCCGTCTATCCATTTGGTGGCAGAGTGTACAACAAGGTTAGCGCCGTATTCAATAGGCCTTTGGTTTAGTGGTGTGGCAAAGCAATTATCAACATTAAAAATAAGGTTGTGCTTTTTGCAAATGCCGGCTACAAATTCAAGATCAACAATGTCTAAACCCGGGTTGGTAGGCGTTTCTATGTAAATCATTTTTGTGTTAGGCCTGATGGCGGCTTCCCATTGTTCGGGTTTATCGGCTGCTACATAGCTGCACGTAATACCATAGTTTGGTAAATATTTTTGCAGGATGTTATGCGTACTGCCAAACACGGCATTGCATGAAATGATATGATCACCGTTTTTAAGCAATGCCATAAAAGCCCCAAACACAGCGCTCATGCCGGTTGACGTAGCCATGCCTGCTTCAGCACCTTCAAGCATCACCATTTTATCTACAAATTCATTAACGGTTGGGTTGCTGAAGCGGCTGTA
>JANLXV010000077.1:0-2140 GCA_031365305.1 Chitinophagaceae bacterium | reverse complement strand
CATTGTATAAAACATGAGGTATTAATTTTTCCTTCTCCCTTTTTCATTTTTCATTTTTCATTGTTCCTTGTTCATTATATAATAATCTTCCTGTCTCTTGCCGTGATCTGCCACTCTGCTGATGCCAGGTTATGTTTAACCACAAAAACACTTTGATATAAGGCAACAGTTGGGCAAATATGTACAGGCAAACCATACAAAACATCACCAATTTTAAAAACATGATTTGCGGGCACTTCTACTACGGCATGCTCTTCGCTTTGACTGATAAGTTTTAAGCCGGGTGCATTTAGAAAATAGACCCTGTTACTAACATTATTTTCTGCAGCGATGGATTTGTGGCCCAGATCAAGACACAAGGTATTTTCAGACGGTAAAGAAATGACCCGTGTTATAACTAATGCTGCGGGAAAAAAATGTTGCTCTTTAAATTTTTTATATCCATGATCCCAAAAAATAAAAGTGCCAGGGCTGCATTCTATTTTTTGACGCCTGGCATGTATAGGAAATGTAGGCGAGCCACCGGCAACAATTACAGGTTCAGGCAACCCTTCTGCCACTAAATTTTGTTGAAGTGTTGACACTTCCCCGAAAGCTTTATCACTTTGTGTTTTACGTTCTTCATGATCTTCTGCATGAATGTGGCCATCATAAGCATGCAAGCCCATGAGAGCTAATCCATTTCTCTTAAAACACTGCTTATATAATTCAAATGCTTTGCCAGGCGTTATGCCGGTTCTGTTCATGCCAACGTTTAAATCCAGGTAAACTTTTATGGTAAGGTGATTTTCAACAGCGGCTGAAGCAATGTCATTTGCAGATTGATCATTATCAATCAAACAAGAAAATGATGTGCCCGGAAATTTTTTTATTAAGGCTATAAAACGCTTAAGCTTTGGTCCGCCGGGCTGGTAAGCTAACAGCACATCTTTTGCGTTAGCCATCCCCAGCATTTCTGCCTCCGCAATGGTAGCGCATTTAAATTTATGTATGCCCGCAGCAGCAAGCAGCCTGGTGATCTCAATAGATTTATGTGTCTTTACATGCGGCCGCAACCTGTTGATATCATCAATCATCGAAATCACTGTGCTGATATTCTTTACCACTCTATCATGGTAAATCACTAAGGCAGGCGAATCTATTGTATCAATATTTTTGATGAGATACCATTCGTTTATTATATCATTTTTTGCAGGCATGAATACCAGTTAATACAATTCAAACAAAGCTTCAATTTCTACGGGAATGTTATCAGGCAGAGAAGCCATGCCGACTGCACTCCTTACACCCACACCATTTTCTTCGCCCCAAATGGTTCTGAATAATTCGCTGCACCCATTTATAATGTAGGGATGTTTTTCAAAGTCATGCGTTGCGTTTACCATGCCCAATACTTTAATCACACGTTTTATTTTATCAAGGCTGCCAATGTTTGTGATGATGGTGGCAAGAATGGTTAACCCTACCTGTAAGGCAGCGGCTTTACCTTCTTCCATAGACACATCTGCACCCACACGGCCGATGATTAAATTACCATCTTCTTTCAGAGGTCCGTGCCCTGAAACGTACAGATGCTGACCATGTATTAAACAAGGCTTATAAACGCCTAACGGCTTTGGCGCCGGCGGCAATGTATAGCCCGTTTGTTTAAAACGTTCTGTAGGACTGTTATTTTCCATAATAAGATTTGACTGTTATACAAATTGATTTAAAATTAAAACACCTATGAGGCCAACTATTGCAACAATGGTTTCCATCATTGTCCAGGAACGAACCGTGTCTTTTATGCTCAGGTTAAAATATTCTTTAAACAACCAGAAGCCGGAATCATTAACATGAGAACAGGCCAGGCTGCCTGCGCCAATAGAAAGTACCATTAAATTTGGGTTCACATTGCCCTGCAATATTAGTGGCGCCAATATACCCGCTGTAGTTAAACCCGCTACTGTAGCGGAGCCAACGCAGATACGAATGATAGCTGCAATAAGCCAGGCTAAAATAAGAGGCTGAATATTAACGCCGTTTAATTTGGCTGCTATTTGTTCGCTGATACCACTATCTACCAGCACTTGTTTTAAAGCCCCGGCACTGCCAATAATTAATAAGATCATCGCAATAAAAAAAAGACCTGCTGAAAAAA
>JANLXV010000082.1:0-1744 GCA_031365305.1 Chitinophagaceae bacterium | reverse complement strand
GGTCGCGAAGACGGTCGGCATCTGTTTTAAGCGCCTTTTCCGGGTCTTGCGATTCAGCGGGAAGATCCGCTGGGTCGGCTGGCGGGGGCGCCAATAAATGGACATGTCCGGGTGCGGCGTTTTGATCTTGCGGAATCAACTGGTGTACGCCTTCAAGGACAATGAGCACCTCTTCCGGACCATTTTGAAACCCGCTCGGATCGAGGTAGATTTCCTTAAACAATTTGCCATTGGTGCGGGGGTAGGTTTACGTTTTAATCTGCAGATATTATTATTGAGACTTGATGCCGCCATACCCATCCGCCGCCCTTGGGACTATCTGCCGCAGGTGCAGCAACCGGCTACAAAGTCTACCAACATTGTTTTCAACCTGGCCATAGGTTATCCGTTTTAATAATAATTCTAAACTGCAGCTATTGTTTTGTGAGAAAAATTTTACTGTCACTTCCCTGGGAAGCTTTAAAAATCAGCGATTGCTTTGTCAGGCTAATAATGGTATCAGCATTGGATGTATATTGAATAAGTGCCCTATTGTTTAAGCTGACTATTTTATAAGTGATAGTATCATAACGAGACCTCCAGTACCGATATAATTTACTGTCAGCTCTAAAATCGTAATAATCAGAAGTTGGTCTAAGAAAAGTTTGATACTGCACCTGGTTATTTACAAGCACCCTTAATTGAACCGAATCTACCTTCCAGTTTCCAATTAATAATTCCTGGTTGTCTGATGATTTTTTGCAAAAGGATAATACAAGTGTTATCATTAATAGTGAGGTGAGGTGACCATCATACACTTTTTCATATACAGACTTTTCAATAATGAAATTTTTACAAGAATGATTATTTACCAAGATATATTAAAATATACCTTGTTACAATGATTTATAAGTATGTGATTTACCATGCTGATATTACCGATAAGTTTTAGTTTTGGCGCTTATAGATTTTTATGAATTTAGAATTAAATAAAAATGAAGATGCCATGAAAATGGCATTGTCAAACATCAACCAACTCATGCATACCATCGAACTTGGTGGCGGCGCTAAAGCGATTGCTAAACAACATGAAAAAAATAAGCTGACAGCAAGGGAGCGTATTAAATTCCTTATAGACGACAATGCACGGGTAATTGAAATAGGTGGTTTGGCAGGCTATGAAATGTATAGTGATTATGGCGGATGCCCTGCCGGCGGCACTGTGGCCGTTATTGGTTATGTCAGCGGCAGGCAATGTATTATAATGGCCAACGACCAAACCGTGAAGGCAGGTGCCTGGTTTCCTATCACCGGAAAAAAGAATTTACGACTGCAGGAAATGGCCATGGAAAATAAATTGCCTGTGATATACTTAGTTGATAGCGCCGGTGTTTTTTTGCCCTTGCAGGATGAAATTTTTCCCGACAAAGAACACTTCGGAAGAATTTTTAGAAACAATGCAAAGATGAGCGCCATGGGCATTACACAAATTGCCGCGGTGATGGGCGCATGTGTTGCCGGCGGCGATTATCTGCCGATCATGAGTGATGAAACTTTAATGGTTGAAGGCAATGGCTCAATTTACTTGGCCGGCCCCTATTTGGTAAAAGCCGCTATTGGTGAACAGGTAGATAATGAAACGCTTGGTGGCGCTGCTGTTCACAACGAGATAAGCGGGATAGCCGACTATAAATTTTCAACCGAACAGGAATGTCTAACGCACATCAAAAAACTGATCGGTAGTATTGGTGAAAATAAAAAGGCG
>JANLXV010000058.1:0-18150 GCA_031365305.1 Chitinophagaceae bacterium | reverse complement strand
TGATAAAAGCAGGCTATAGTTTATTCCATAATGAATTGGGTGTTCGGTTTTTTATCGTGATCCTCAACACACTTACGCTCCTATGTATTTATAAATTATTGCCGCGGCCAAATCCCAAATTATTTTATAGCCTGGCCTTTTCAATAGCGCTTTTGCAGGTAGGTGGTTTTATAGCCGTGCCTGATATTCCATTAATTTTTTTTACAGCCTTATTTTTTTTATTGTATAAATATTTTACTAAAAATGCAGATTGGCTAAATACTATATTGCTTGGCGTTGTTATGGCAGGCATGCTTTACAGTAAATATCATGCAGTATTAATTATACTGTTCACACTCTTATCTAACATCAGTTTATTTAAAAATATTAAAGCGTATGTAGCAGTGTTAATTGCAGCCATATTATTTACGCCTCATTTGCTATGGCAATACCAGCATGGTTTTCCTTCGGTACAATATCATCTTTACGAACGAAATGAAACAGCTTACAGGTGTAGCTATACGTGGGAATATATTGCCGGCCAATTATTACTTGCAGGCCCGCTTGCGGGTTGGTTATTATTTTGGGCGTCTGCCCGATATAAGCCAACGGATGTGTTAGAAAGCGCTTTGAAATTTTGTTTTGCCGGCGTATATATTTTCTTTTTGATCACCAGTTACAAAGGTCGTGTTGAGGCTAACTGGACGGTGCCTGCGCTTATTCCGCTGATAATTCTCAGTCATCAATATTTATTTAAAAATAAAAAATTGCAACGCATTCTTTTTACGCTGGCACCAATCACTTTATTATTGGTCTTTGCACTCAGGCTTTATCTTGTAAGTGATAACAAGTTTATAAAAGCCATCAACACCAATGAATTTGAGCAGAATAAAGTTTGGGCAAAACAGGTGCATGCATTGTCCGGTGGTTTGCCTGTTGTTTTTATAAATACTTATCAAAAGCCCTCGAAGTTATGGTTCTATAGCGGCACACCTTCTTTTTCGTTAAATACACCCACGTACCGGCGAAACAATTATAATTACTGGCCTGTAGAAAAAACATTTCAGGGTAAAACTGTATATGCTGTTTTTGGCGTATCTGAACCTGGCTTTACAGATAGTGTTGCTACAAACGCAGTAATGCTGTCCGGGCAAAAAGTGGATAGCTTTTATTCCTCTTCAGGCATTCAAATGCAGGTTAAGAAAAAACTTTATCTTGATGATCAACAGCGGATCACTGGTGATATTATCATAAAGAATGACCTTGGGTTTAACTTAGATCTTTCAAAAAATTCAAAAGCGAGACCCGGTATAATGGTGTTTAATAAAGATGGGTTAGTATTCAGTTCTTCGCTGAATTTTTCAGCAGATGCGTATGTCTCTAATAGCTTTCATACTCTATCAGATTCAGCCATACACGTTACAAAAGGAACATATAATTGCCGGCTCTATATTCCTACCGCCCTTGCAGGCAAGCCTTCTCTTAACAGTACTAACATAATGTTGCAAATCAGGTAACCTAATAAATTAGTTTTTGTACATCCGGATCACCATCCATATTGTTCATCTGGCGCATGATCCATGGATACCTTGCTGCCACACGCTTTGATAGTGGAGTTATGGTATAACCTTTTGGGTTAGGCAGACACGCAGCAATTAATGCAGCCTGTTTTCTGCTTACGTTTTTAGCGCTTGTTTTAAAATATTTTTTTGATGCCGCTTCAACACCGAAAATGCCATCACCCATTTCTGCTACGTTCAGGTACATTTCCAGTATTCGTTTTTTGCCCCAGATCTTTTCTATCATAAACGTAAAATACACTTCAAGCCCTTTCCTAAAATAACCGCCGTGTTGCCACAGAAAAACATTTTTAGCTACCTGCTGGCTAATGGTACTGGCACCTCTTAGCGATTTACTTTTCATGTTATGCTTCCTGGCCTTTTCAATACTTTTAAAATCGAAGCCGTTGTGATCCGGGAAAAGCTGGTCTTCGCCACTCATTACGGCAAGCTTCAAATTAGGGCTCATCTCTTCAAGATTCACATAGTATCTTTTTAAGCCATGCCCGCTAATAAAACTTACCAATTGCGTTATTGTAATTGGCGGATTGACCCATTTGCAAATAAAAATATATACAATTGAAAAAATAAAACCGTAGATAAAAATCTTAAGAAGTCTGCGAAGAATTCGCAATCCTAAACCCCGTCGTTTAATAGTAAGCATCGGCCGCAAAATACGTTACATTAATTTTTTGCAGAGATGTAATGAAGTGTGAATTTTTTATTGATGGTATAAGTACTTTGATTTGAATTTAAAAGTATATATCCTGTAAGCGCAGCGAGGGCAGCACCGGCAACCAGCTTAGGGCCTGCATAATATTTTGAATCTTTTTTTGTAAACAGCCACGTAACTAAACCAACAGTGGTGATTAAAGCGCCGCCACCGAAAAGGCTTGCCCCGCTTGCTCCCCAGTCAAAGCCCTTCCTGTCTTTCATAATTTGAGTTACAGCATGAAAACTTACAGGATATTTCAGCGCAGAAATAGTATCAACCATATAGATACCAAGATTTGTAAGCACCCGCCTTACATCATATTGAATGATGAATATCGAATCACTTTCAATCCGTTCTATCTTACCTGAATACAATTGACCATCCGCTACAAAAGTTGCGTTGGTGCCGCTAAAAAAACTTTTAATCGTGCGGTTATTTTTTTGCAATACAATAAAATCTGATCGCTGCGCTAAGCAGGCGCTGGTTATGCAATTGATACAAAAGCCAAAAAGTAGAATGGATAAAAAGCCCTTGTATCTCATATAGGTTATTGAGGTAAGTATTTAGTGTTTCCTTAAATAAAAGATTACGCCAAACAATAATGCTGCACCAAAAATTAATAAGATTAACCCCGAAGTTTTATTAATGATCCTGATGTTATGAATGGTGAGTTTAGAGCGAAGCTTACCGGCCAGCACAACCTTGCCTACGTCAGAAGCCATGTTAATACCAAGGCAGGTTCCGAAGATTATAATTCTTTCCTGCAACGTATGCGCAACGGCAATGGCGGTTGAAGATGTAAGCCAGAAGGCCATTACCGAAGGGTTAAGCGTATTCACGAGAAAACCCTGTAAGGCAAGTTTTGCATGATCACTCTTTCTTAATGCCGGCAGTGAAATATCCATGGGATGCAGATTCACTTTTTTAAAGAATAAATAAAATACTCCCATACTCATCAGCAGAACACTGCCTATCACACCAATCTGCATTTTAAAATCAAGCAACCTGGTAACCACTTCTGAAAAAACATTTGCAAGTAACACCCACAAAAAATCGCTCACCCACACACCGGCCACAAAACTAAAGCCCCCTTCCCTGCCGTTATTTATACTTTGCTTAATAATGGTAAATATTACCGGCCCCACTGAAATTACTAACAACAGCCCCATGGCTATTCCTTTCAGCAAAGCTTCAATCATCAGGTAATGTTTTAAGTAATTACTGCCGCAATGTTATGAGATAAAGATGGAATTATCAGCGGCAGTGCTTTAATGTATTGCTTCTTTAACAAGAAAGCTTTTCCATTCTTCGAATAATTTTCCTTTTAAAACCCGTGGAAATTTATGCTGGCCTCCCACCTTTCCCTTCTGCCGCATAAAATCCATAAATGTTTTTTCACTAAGTACATCTACAAAAATCTCTTTTAAAGCATGTCTTCTTTCAACTTCATAATCGTCATTCAATTCTTTAATCCGCTCATCCAGGCGAACCTTAAGTTCTTCAGAGTTGATAACATCATCTGTTGCAATAAACCAATGATGCGCAAACATGCTGCCATACGGCACGCCAGCCACTGTATATTCAGGTATGCTGATATTTAATTCTTCACTCACCATTTCTATGGCTTTGTTCATATTATCCACACTCAAATGCTCGCCCACAAGGCTTAGAAAATGTTTGGTTCTGCCGGTGATCACTATTTCGCTTTTTTCAACATCTACAAAACGAATAACGTCGCCGATAAGATAGCGCCAGGCGCCTGCGTTGGTGCTGATAAGTAAGGCATAATCAATTCCCGTTTCCACTTCGTTTATCATATACACTTTGTGCCGTGAGCGTAAATCACCATCGGCATCAAAATTTTGCTGATCGAAAGGCACAAATTCAAAAAATAAATTATTGGCCAAAGCAAGGTGCATACCGCAGGCATCCTGCCGGTTCTGGTAGGCCAAAAATCCTTCGCTGGCTAAATAGGTTTCTATATAAGTAATCGGTTTTCCGAGTAACCGTTTAAAGCCTTTTTTATAGGCCTCAAACGCTACGCCGCCATGTACATAAAAAGCAAGGTTGGGCCATATTTCATGAATGTTTTTAAGGTCATAACGTTCTATCACTTTTTCCATACAAAGCTGTACCCACGCCGGTACGCCAACTAAAAAGGCGATGTCCCATTCAGGCGCCTTTTCAACAATCTCATCTAACTTTTTACTCCAGTCCATTTCACGGGCTATTTTTTTGCCCGGCTTGTACATGCCCTGAAACCAGAACGGAATATTTTTAGCCTGTATGCCACTAAGATCGCCACAGAAATACGTTGGCCCTTTTTGCAACTGTGTGCTGCCGCCCAACATAAGCCAGCCGCGGCTTACAGATGACTTTGGCACTTTTTGGTATTTAGCCAGGCTGATGAGTTGCCTGAAGCTGGTTAATAAATTTGACCTGATAAGGTCTTTGGTAATTGGAATGTATTTACTGGCCGACTCGCTGGTACCACTGCTTAATGCAAAATATTTAATAACGCCGGGCCAGCAAACATCGGGTTTGCCATCCAGCGTTTTATGCCACCAGTTTTTATAGATCGTATCGTAATTGTAAGCAGGTACTAATTGCTGAAACTTTTTGCCGATATTTTTTGAAAGCAAAATCTCATCGAATTTGTACTTCTGACCAAACTCAGTAAACCTGGCCTTACGGAGAAGTTTTTTTAAAACTTTTAACTGCTGGCTCCTTGGCGAACTGGCTGTTAATTTAAAAGCCCTGGCAATCGTTTTTGTGAGCTTGAAATCAATTAGACCCATTCATTGGCTTTGTAGTAAACAAATTTAATCAAATGTTAATCTAACTTAATCAATATTTTATGTAAGAAAAATAGAAAATTATGCCTGCATTTGACCGTTAAAAAGCTATGGCAGATCAAACGCCGGACAGCTTTCACACCGGCAAAAATACGTCTCTAAAATCATCTGCAATTTAAAACTGGCGTGGGGCTGCTTTTTTGTTACTATCGGGCCGGCTCCCTTCATTAACTCATAAGAAATGATGTAGGTTTGTTGCAAAATTTTCAAACAAAACGATATGAAAAAATTTATTGCAATCCTTTTTCTTACGGCCTCTATGTTAAAGGCAAGCGCTGATGAAGGCATGTGGCTACCCATGTTGCTTGGCGAGCAGGTTTACCAGGATATGGTAAAACGAGGCCTTAAACTCAGCAAAGAGCAATTGTACAGCGTCAATAAATCGTCTATAAAAGATGCCATAATAATTTTTGGCGGAGGCTGCACAGGTGAAATTGTAAGCAGCGAAGGTTTGATTTTTACCAACCACCATTGTGGCTATGGTGCCATAACAGATGCCAGCACGGTGGAACACAATTATTTAAAGGACGGATTTTATGCTTATTCAAAAGACCAGGAAATTGCCTCGGATCTTTCCGTTACTTTTCTTGAAAAAATTGTTGATGTAACAGTTGATATTGAAAACGGCTTTAAAGGATTAGCCTGGGCAGATCGCCTTAAAAAAACACAGGAAGTTTATAAATCAGTTACTGATAAAGTTTTGGACACGGCCAATGGCATTTCAGGAAAAGTGTTTAGCATGTTTAAAGGCAACCAGTACATTATGTATGTATATAAAATTTATAAAGACATCAGGCTTGTTGGAGCGCCCCCTGAAAGCATTGGAAAGTTTGGCGGCGATACTGATAACTGGGAATGGCCGAGACACACAGGAGATTTTTCTGTGTTCAGGGTATATGCCTCAAAAGATGGTAAACCTGCAGCCTACAGTGCTGATAATGTTCCCTTAAAGCCTAAATATTTTTTGCCCGTTTCTATCAAAGGGATTAGTGATGGAGACTATGCCATGATCTATGGTTATCCGGGTGGTACCAACCGCTACGAAACGTCTTATGGCATTAAACTAAAGAACGAGATTGAAAATCCTGCGCTTGTTGGCTTAAGAGATATGCGGCTAAAGTTCATGTATGCTGAAATGATAAAAGACCCGGCGGTAAAATTAAAGCTGGCAGAAAATTATGCCGGCGTAGCCAATTACTGGAAATTTTTTGAAGGTGAAACAAAACAGCTTAAAAAATTTCATACGTATGAAGCCAAGCAAAAAGCCGAGCAAAACTTTCTAAGCTGGGCAAAAGGAAAACCTGAATATGATAATCTTTTTTCAAATTATGAAAAGAGCTATGCTGCATACACGCCTTATGCCAAACACCGGCAGTATTTTAATGAAGGCATCTTGGGTTCTCCTTTGGCAGCTTTTGCGGGTTCGTTGATGGGGCTTGAAGCAGCACTTATTAAAACAGATAAAACACAGGCTGATCTAAAAAAAGCGCTTGATGCAGCTACGGCATCAAGAAAGGCTTTTGTTGAAGGAGAAGACCGGCCAAGTGATGAAAAAATATTGGCAGCAGTTGCCATGATGTTTTATCATGATATTGATAAAAGCCAGCATCCGATAGGCTTTTACGAAAATATCAAAGCAACTTACGGCAATCTGGATGATGAAGCGACTTACCGTGCCTGGGCGAAAAATGTATTCAATAGCACTATGGCTTTAGATTCAGTAAAATGGAATGCCTTTATTAAAAACCCTGATGCGGTAACGCTTCAGGCTGACCCTGCTTTTGCCTTTTCTTCTGCCTTTATAAAAAACTATACAGTTAAATATGCGAATTTTCGCTCCGAATTCTTAAATGCCAATAGTGAATTAGACAGGGCTTATTTAAAAGGCATAAGAGAGATGAACCCGGCGATGGTTAAAAAAATGTACCCTGATGCCAACTTTAGTATGCGGGTAAGTTTTGGTAATGTAAAAAGTTATGACCCACGTGATGCCGTGCACTATGATTATATAACTACTGCAAAAGGTATTTTGGAAAAATATGTTGCCGGCGATTATGAATTTGATATGCCAGTAAAAGCCATAGAACTGATGCAGAAGAAAGATTTTGGACAATACGCTGATAAGAAAAAAAATGATCTTGTTGTTGGATTTATTACCACCAATGATATTACCGGCGGTAATTCCGGCTCACCCGTGCTTGATGCCTATGGCAATTTAATTGGGCTTGCTTTTGATGGTAACTACGAGGCCTTAAGTCACAAGATTGCGTTTGATAAAAATCTTAACCGCACCATTTGTGTAGATGTGAGATATGTGTTATGGTGTATTGATAAACTGGGCGGTGCACAGAATTTAATAAAAGAATTGAAGCTGGTTAAATAATTTTTGATTGATATTATCTTAAACCCTTTGTATTAAATCATTCAGATGGATAAAATGAATAAGATCGCTTTGTTGGTTGATGGCGATAATGCACAATCGAAGCTGCTGAATCTTGTGCTGGAAGAGGCTTCAAAATATGGAAAGGTGACGATAAGAAGGGTTTATGGCGACTGGACTACGCCACAAATGAACCAGTGGAAAGCACAGTTAAATGAAATGGCTTTTAGCCCTATTCAAAAGTTTTCGTATACCTCCGGCAAAAACTCTACGGACAGTGCATTGATCATTGATGCGATGGATATTTTACACGACAACCTTGTTGATGGCTTTTGTATTGTATCCAGCGACAGCGATTACACCGGCATTGCCAGGCGTATTCGTGAAGATGGCATTTTCGTTATGGGTATTGGCGAAAAGAAAACGCCCAACGCCTTTATGAAGTCTTGCGAAATTTTTACGTTCGTGGAAAATCTTGAACCCAAAACTGAGCAATCAACAAAGAAAGAAATACATAAAAAAGATAAGGTTGCTGTTGATCAAAAGCTTATCAGTAAAGCTTTTGATATGAGTTCCAATGAATCTAATGAGGCTTATGTTTCTAACATGGGCATTAATATCCGCAAGCTTGATCCCAGCTTTGACAGCAGAACTTACGGCTGTAAAACATTAACACAGCTCTTTTCAAAACTGGACCAATATGTTGTTGTGGATAATATTGTAAACGGGATAAATAATCCGTTGATTAAAAGGAAATGATCATTTCTCATCAAGTGAATGCCATAGGTAGCGGCAGGCATACGTTCTGTAAGGGCTCCATTTTTCTGAGATCTCCAGCATTTTTTCTTTCATAATTTTTTTATCATTGGCATCAAGCCCATATAGTTTAGTTATGGCTTTTTGTATACCGAGATCATCAACCGCAAAAACATCTTCCCGGCCTAACGTAAACATTAAAATCATTTCAACCGTCCATTTGCCTACACCTTTTATTTGTGTAAGCAATTCAATAATGTCTTCATTACTCATTTTTGAAAGCTTGCTATCAGAGAGTTTTTGCTCAACAAAAAATTTACAAACATTATGTACGTAAGAAGCCTTGGCATTTGAAAACCCAATGCTTCTAAAAACTTCAGGAGGTGTATCTGCAATTTGTTGCAAAGAAGGTTGTTTTGTTTTATATAAATTAAGAAAGCGGTTGAATATTACTTTTGCGACCGTTGTGCTTAACTGCTGGCTAATGATAGAAGAACATAAATGCAGGTACACCTTTTTGCGTGGCTGTAACACAAGCGGCTCCCGCTTTTTAATAATGGCTTTAAATATTTTATCTTTTGATAAATGTTTGAGGTGTTCCATTAGTTTTTCAGAATGTTAGTTCAGATCCCACGTCATGCCACCATCCTTATTATCTTTTAAACTTATGCCGGCGTCTGCCAGTTGTTTTCTTATTTTATCTGAGGTTGAAAAATCTTTTCTTGATTTAGCCTCACTGCGAATGTCTATTAAGAGTTGCATAACCTGTTCAAGAACTTCAGTATTCTTTTGCTGATTTTGTAAGCCGAAAATATCTTCTATATAAGTTTTGAAAGTGTCTTTTAAAAGTTGCAAAGTCTCCGGAAGAACACTTTCAATGGCAATTATTTTATCTTTTATTGAATTGATGACAGGCACCACTTCGAATAAATTTGCCAAAGCTTTAGCGGTATTAAAATCATCGTTCATGCAAACCTCCAATTGCGCAAGGTGCGTTTTGATTTTTATATCCAACTCCATATCTGCATTATTGCTGCTGGCAGATGATGGTAATTTCTTTAAAATGTCATAAGCATCCGTCAGGCGTTTTAATCCTTTTTCAGCCGCCACGAGGGCCTCGCTGCTAAAATCCAATGTACTGCGATAATGTGTTTGCAAAATAAAAAACCTGATGGTCATTGGGCTGAAAGCCTGGGTAAGCAAAGGATGATCGCCACTAAACATTTCAGTAAGCCTGATCTGGTTATTATAACTCTTGCCCATTTTTTTGCCACCAACCGTGATCATATTATTATGCAGCCAGTACTTTGCCGGTGTATGGTGGTTGCAAATTGTACTCTGTGCAATCTCACTTTCGTGATGCGGGAACATGAGGTCCATACCACCGCCATGTATGTCGAACTCAGCGCCTAAATATTTTGTTGCCATCGCACTGCATTCAATATGCCATCCCGGGAAACCTTCGCCCCACGGGCTTTTCCAACGCATAATGTGTTGGGGTGGCGCTGATTTCCATAAAGCAAAATCGGCTTTATCTCTTTTTTCTTCCTGGCCATCAAGCGTTCTTGTCGTTTCTAAAAGATCTTCTATAACACGACCGCTAAGTTTGCCATAATCATATTGCGAAGCGTATTTTTTTACATCAAAATATACTGAGCCATTAACCTCGTAAGCAAAACCGGCGGCGATGATTGTTTCAATCATGTTGATCTGCTCTATAATATGCCCTGTCGCTGTCGGCTCAATAGCTGGTTCAAGGTTGTTGAATTGCTTCATAGCCCAATGAAAAAGATTGGTATACTTTTGCACAAGTTCCATGGGCTCTACCTTTTCAAGTATGGCTTTCTTTGAAATTTTATCTTCGGCTTCGCGGCCCTCTTCTTCAAAATGCCCGGCATCAGTAATGTTGCGCACATAACGAACCTTATAGCCAAGATGCAGCAAATACCGGTATATAATATCGAAGGTGATGAAAGGCCTTGCATGGCCAAGATGGCTTTCGCCGCTTACGGTTGGTCCGCATACATACATCCCCACATGCCCTGATAAAATGCTTTTAAATTCTTCCTTTTTCCTGCTGAGTGAGTTATAAACTATAAGCGGCATTGTTGTAGAGTATTGTAAGTTTATCTTGATATAACAATTGTAAAGTCAATGGTCATTTGTCATTATGCCAATGAACCATACTCACTGAAGGTGCTATTTTTTCATCTTCAGGTCTGCAATAATAGGAAAATGATCACTTAGCTTGTGTTTGATCCTGGTAAATTGTTTTACCTCAATGCGTTTATCTACAAAAATATTGTCTATCCTTAGTGTGGGAGAAATATCATAAAATGTCCGGCTGACGCCGGCACCTTTTTTCACAAAAGCATTGTCTAAATTTTCACCAATAATATTATAGGCATAAGAGTTCGGCACATCATTAAAATCGCCACATACTACATTAATATAAGGACTCTTATTTAATTCTTTTTTTACAACCCTGGCCTGGTGCGACCTATGTAAAAAGCCATATTTAAGCTTGCTTAAAATACTTCTTGATTGTGAAAGATTCGTATCAAGGCTAAGTTTCGGCTCATCAAGATAATTCCTGATATTTTTGTTGAGACGTAACGATTGCAGGTGGATATTAAAAATCCTGAATGTATCTGCATTAATTTTCAGATCAGCATATTGAAAGGTAGAATTATAATCGTAAGGAAAATAGCTTACGGTCTGTTGCCTGATAAAAGGATATTTTGAAAAAATGATCACACCAAAATGATGGTCTTTATCAAAATCATTTCGTCTGTCATAAGAATAAAAAAAGTATCTGAACTTAAGCGCTGCTTTAATGGCCGCAGTGCTATTTATAGCGCTTTCATCATCGCCACTCACCATTTCCTGGAAGCAGGCAATATCAGGGTTATAGGTGTTGATCAAATCAAGCATCTGCTGTTTAACCGTAGGATGTTCCTTACGATGCAACAGGTTCAACTGTTCAACATTCCAGCTCATAACCCGCAAGGTGCCTGTTGTTTTGTTGTTAATAAATGATGATGTTAGCCTGAATGGAATAATATGCTGCACATTAATAATGAAGAAGGCAACAGGCAATATTGACATAAATATCCAGAACGATTTTGCGAGCAGCCATATAGTAGCAAAGATAATTAACAGGCCAAGCAGGTAAGGCATACAAAGCGCAAGCACACCTAAGAACCAAAATTTTTCAGGATCAAAATAGGTGGTAAGATTGCCGCCTGCAAATAGCAAAGCAACAATAAGGTTGCTAATGATAATAAGTGATTTTGTAAACCTGCGTAGTATTGGCTTTGGCATATCATATATCCGGAGGGTTATTATTATACCCTAATTAAAAATCAGCTTCTCCGGCCCGTTTAAGTATACTCTTTTCTTCTTCGCTTAGCAGGTTATAGCCTTTCTGGTTTATCTTATCAAGAATTTCATCAATGCGCTGCTGGGTAATATTAGATCTTTTTACAAAAGGCTTTTGATCCCCGGATTTATAAAACATTCTTTCTTTAACTTTTTTGCTTTTTGTTTTTTGAAGCTGAGGTGTGAACAGGTTCATAAACCAGGTGTACACATTGTTCATCCAGGCACTCCAGTCATTACCTTTTCTAAGGCTGTAAACAAAAAGAAATCCGGTTAAGCCGCCGGCAAGATGAGCAAAATTGTAAGCTGCACCGGCGCCGGCAATGCCTGCAAAATCAATAATAACATATAAAACAGTGAGCACCCATATTGGTATACCGCCGTTAAGCATTCTGAAAAACCTGAAATCAGGCGTAAGCGTTGTAGTAGCAACGGCTATAGCCATGGTAGATGCGCTTGCACCAAGTAAGCCGGCAGAAGCCAATTGAGGCTTAAGAGGTGGAATTAAATTGTAACAGGCTATAAATACTATTGCACCTGCTATGCCGCCGTATAAATAAAGTGGTATTATTTTTTTTGTGCCGGCAACACTTTGAAATATTGATCCAAATGCCCATAGCCACAACATATTTGTTATGGCAGTAATAAGGCTGAGATGAGAAAACATATAAACTAAGAACGTCCAGGGCTTTGCAGCCAATTGCGAAAGACTGGCTGGCATTTTAACCCACGGCGCAACAGTAATTTCAAAAAATGTTTCAGAAGTTTGGGTAATATAAAAGATGATGCGAAAGAAGATAAGGGCGAGGAATACCACGGCATTAATGCTCACTAATGTCATTAATGCATTACCATCTGACCCAAAAGAAATTTTCTTTCTTTTATAATCCAGGTATCGTTCTGATTCACTCATTAAGGTAATAGCTACTTGTTATAAGCTTAAAATTACAGTATTCTTTGTTTGGTAAAAAGTACGGTGTTGTTAAGTTTAATAGAACGTTTTTTTATTGGTTTTATTCCACACAATTACTAAAATGAATCCCATTACCAGGCCACCGAGGTGGGCAAAATGAGCGATGTTGTCGCCTTCCATTTTACTAAACCCGCCAAATAAGTCTATAGCAGCATAAATAGCTACCATAAATTTTGCTTTGATAGGAAAAGGGAAAGGCAGAATATAAAACTTTGTTTCAGGAAATAAATAGGCAAAGCCTGCCAGCAATCCCATTATAGCTCCTGAAGCGCCAACAGCGCTGCCACCAGGGCCCATTGTAAATAATTGTGCTACGCTTGCAGCCAGTCCGCATACTAAATAAAAAATAAGAAAGCGCTTAGGTCCCCAAACTCTTTCCAGCACTGCGCCAAACATCCACAGGGCATACATGTTAAAAAGAATATGAAAGAAATTAGCATGGGCAAACATCATTGTCACCAATTGATAAGGCTCAAAATCAGGGTTTCTGTAGCTATGCAAGGCAATTCTCTCGGTAATAGCCATAGAACTATCCAGCAGAAGCTGAGCAACAAATACTAAGGTATTTATGATGATAAGATTTAAAACAACAGGGGTGGTTTTTTGCATTGAACTTCCAAACTGAGCCATACTTCGTCTTTAATTTCTGTGCAATTTACTGCTTAAGGGCTAATAGCACTATACATTCAATGTGATGTGTATGTGGAAACATATCCACCGGCTGCACTTTTTCTACAACATATTTTTCACTCAAAAGGTTGATGTCACGTGCCTGCGTGGCAACATTGCAACTCACATAAATAATTTTTTTACAAGCAATCTCTAACAACTTATTAATAAGATCCTGGTGCATGCCTGCCCGTGGCGGATCAGTAATCACAAGATCGGGAAAGCCGTTTTGTTCAAAAAAAGCCATATTGCAAACCTTTATCACATCACCGCAAAAAAATTGCGCATGGGTTATAGTATTAAGCCTTGCATTTTCTTTGGCATCTTCAATGGCATCTTCAACAGCATCAACGCCAATAATTTTTCCTGATGAGGTATGAAGAAACAAGCCAATACTACCGGTACCGCAATAAAGATCATACACGGTTTCTACACCGGTCAGTTCAGCAAAATTTCTTACCACACTATAAAGCTTTTCACCTTGTTTGGTATTGGTTTGAAAAAAAGATTTTGGAGAGATTTTAAATGTGATATCCCCTAAGTGCTCGGTAATAAAGCCCGGGCCGTAACAAATCTCAGGCGTCAAATCATAAATACTGTCATTCCATTTTTGGTTTACCGTAAAAAGCAAAGTTGTAGTAGCAGGTATTTTGTTAAGAAGATGATCAGCCAGTTTTTTTTGCGCCTCAACATCACCATAACCAATCACCACATTGATCATTAATTCGCCGATTGTAGAATACCTGATGATCATATTGCGCAACCAGCCCGTATGATTTTTTATATCATAGTAGGAAAGATTATTATCTTCTGCATAAATCCTGACTGTATTGCGGATCGTGTTATTAATATCATCCATCAGCCAGCATTCCTGTATGTCAATGATCTTATCAAAAATGCCGGCAGCGTGATAACCCAAAGCATTCTCAGGCGGGGCATCTTTAGGCATTGTATTAATCTCTTCTTTTAGCAGGTAACGCTTATTGCTAAAAGTAAATTCCAGCTTATTACGGTAGTGAATGGTTTTATCAGCCCCAATCATTGGCATTATGGGTGGCAACGCCACTTTACCTATTCTTCGTAAATTCTGTTCAGCTTCCTGCTGCTTAAATTCTAATTGCTTTTGATAGGGAAGCATTTGCCATTTACAACCGCCACACACACCAAAGTGTATACAAAATGGTTTTACCCGGTCTTCTGAAAATTTCTCAAATCTTATTGCTTTGCCGTTTGCCCAGTCTTTTTTGCTTTTTAAAAGTAAAACGTCTGCAACATCGCCCGGTACTGCGCCTTCCACAAAAACCACTTTGCCGTTATGGTGGCCAAGGGATTTTCCTTCTGCAGCATAACCGGTTACTTGCAGGTTCTGAATGATTTGTTTGGCTTTTCTCACTGATGTAAAAGTAAGGGTTGCCATAAGATTGGCAGGGTTGCAAACCTTTTTAGTATTTGTAAAACCAAAAACTTTTATAAGGTTGGCAACCCTTTCCGTGGTTTTCGCAACATTTAAATATTTTTGACAGTTATAGAAACTACATGAAGAAAATTTACACCTGCATTATTGTTTTGGTGAGTTTATTAAGCGCCACCGGCCAGGGTTATCAAATTACACTGCACACCAAAAGTTTTAACCAGGGCCTTCCCTATCTCACGTATTACTACGGCGCAAATATTAATATCCAGGACTCAGCCATTATTAACAACAAGGGCATTGCTGTGTTTAAAAATAATAAGCCTTTACATCCTGGTGTATATGCCATGGTTTTCCCCGGAAAAAATAAAATTTTCGATTTTTTTGTGGATAGAGAACAGGTGATTGATATAATTGCGGATACGACCGACCTTGTAAATGCGCCGCTGGTAAAGGGTTCAAAGGAGAATGATCTTTTCAGGGAATACCAAAAGTATATTGATAAACAAGGCAAATTGTTGAATACGGAACAACAGGCTTATAATGCCTCAAAAACAAAAACAGATTCTTTGCAACATGAGCAATATTACCGGGCGCTAAACCGTGATCTTACCCTTTACAGGGAGGATGTGATCAATAAATATCCTGCTTCGATGTTGGCCGTACTTTTTGAAAGTATGCGACCAGCCACGGTACTAAATAAAACGCCGGTTACAAAAGCAGATTCTGTAGAGAATTATGACTATTACAAATCGCACTATTGGGAGGGGATTTCATTTATGGATGCACGGGTGATCAGGACGCCTTTCTTTCTACCAAAACTTGAAAAATATTATAGAGAAGTGCTAACGCCGGCGCCTGATTCAATTATAAAAGAAGCGGATTATATGCTGCTGCTTGCCAGGAGCGACACTAACATGTACCAGTTTTTATTGAACTGGCTTACTGACGAATATATCAACCCAAAATACATGGGGCACGATGCTGTGTTTGTTCATCTTTTTAATAAATACCATTCAAAAGGTGTATCTACATGGCTGAATGAAAAACAGCACAAAACTATTTCTGACAGGGCCTACATGTTGATGTCAAACCTTATTGGGGAGAAGGCTGCAGACCTCAAGCTCATTGATTCGAGCAGCAAACCCTCTTCGCTTTACGGGTTGCAGGCAAAATATACTGTGATGGTTTTTTGGGATCCAACCTGTGGCCATTGCCGGGAAGAAGTGCCGCGGCTTGATTCGTTTTACCAGCATAAATGGAAACAGAACGGTGTAAAAATGTTTGGTGTACTCACAGAAAACGAAACCCCGAAGTGGCTTGAATTTATCAGTGAAAAAAACCTGAAAGGCTGGACACATGTGTACCAGACTGAAAAAAGCCGCAAAAAAGAAATTGAAAATAACAGGCCGGGCTTCAGGCAATTGTACGATGTAACTCAAACCCCTACGTTATATTTGCTTGACGCAGATAAAAGAATCATCGGCAAGAAATTATCGCCAGACCAGGTTGATGATCTTCTTGATGTAAAGATGACCACCAAAACGTCTACACAAAAATGATGAAGATATTCGCTGCCTTAGTTTTACTGGTTTGTGTTAACTGCAATGTTTCAGGCCAGGTATTATTTACTTATGGAAAATATGCCGTTGACACTTCAGAATTTTTACGAGCCTACAATAAAAATAAAAGCGCTGATTCAGCCAGCGATGCCATAGATCAATATCTCGATCTCTATATAAAATTTAAATTAAAAGTTCAGGCCGCAAAAGATCTGCACCTTGATACTTTGACAAGCCTGCAGGCAGATATGGCAAACTTCAGAAGCCAGATAGAACAAAATTACCTTGGTGATGAGAACACAATGAATACGTTGGTTGCCGAGGCTTTCACTCATAGCCAAAAAGATATTCATGCGGTTTATCTTTTTATACCTGAAGCAAAATTTGCGAAGGCCGCTGATACTTTAGCGTTAAATCAAAAAGTAAAAGCTGCGCACAATTCATTAAATGAAAAACATTTTTCCTTTGCAGATGTAGCTGAAAATTTAAAAAAGCAATCAATAGGCGCCACCTGGGCTGACGTAGGTTTTATCACTGTTTTCTCCTTACCGTATGAACTGGAAAATGTAGTTTATAGGCTTGCGCCGGGAGAAATAAGCCAGCCTTACCGTACAAGAAAAGGCTTTTATGTTTTTCAGAACGTTGAAGAAAGAAAAGCGGCAGGCACAATGAAAGCTGCCCAAATACTTATCGCAACACCATTAAATGCCAGCGTTGAAGACAAAAATGCGGCTGCTAAAAAAATAGATTCTATTTATAATGCCTTGCGCAAGGGCGCTGATTTTGCGCAATTGGCTACAAGGTACAGCAATGATAAACTTACCTTTTCCAACGGTGGCGTATTGCCCTATTTCGGCACAGGCAGGTATGACCCTGTGTTTGAAAACAAAGCCTTTGCTTTAAAAAATAATGGTGATTTTACTGCGCCGTTTCAAACGGCCTATGGCTATCATATCGTAAAACGTTTAAATGTAATGCCTGTTAGTGCAAACCGTGAAGATGCCATAACCATTCACGATCTTAAAGAAAAAATAGAACAGGATAGCCGGGTTGAAATTTCCAGGGCAAAATTTTTAAAAGAGGTTTTAAAACAATTAGGTTATAAAAGAAATCCGGCAGTTAATCTCAATCAATTGAGCCGCATAACGGACAGTTTTACGATGATGGAAAAGAAGGATTTTACCAAAACGCTTAATGATAAAACTGTTTTACACACTTTTAAAAACGGGCATGTAACCGTTGGCGACTGGCTGACTTTTGCCAACAACTATAAGAGCAGCTCTGAGCTTTATAAAGATGAAACCAATGCAGAACTGTTAGATAAATACATAGGCATCACTGCTATCGAAAAATATAAAGCCTTACTTGAAAATTATAACCCGGCCTTTAAGTACCAGTTGCAGGAATTTAAAGATGGCAATATGCTGTTCGAGGTAATGGAGCGACAGGTATGGGGCAAAGCCAGCGAAGATAGTGCGGGCCTCAAAACCTATTACGATCAAAATAAATTAAAGTATAAATGGGCTGAAAGTGCGGACGCCATTTTATTAGCCTGCGCCAACAGAAAAGTGGCTTTGGATGCTACCGAGGCTTTGAAGAAAGGAAAAAGTACGCAGCAAATAACCGGCGATTTTACCATGCAGTTACAGGCTGATTCAGGACGGTTTGAAATTAGTCAGCTTCCCGTAAAGGCAAATGAAAAAATTATTGTCGGCTATATTTCTTCGCCTTCAATTAATGAAGACAGCACAGCTTCTGTTGTAAAAATTTTGAAAATGTATCCGGCGGGTGAACAACGCCAGTATGAAGATGCCAAAGGTATGGTGATCAGCGATTATCAAAATGTACTGGAAGATAAATGGGTCGCTGAGTTAAAAAAGAGATATCCTGTAAAAGTTAACCAGGCTGTG
>JANLXV010000030.1:0-2643 GCA_031365305.1 Chitinophagaceae bacterium | reverse complement strand
CTTGGTTACTATAGCAGGTGTAAAAATTTGTTGTACACTGCAAGGGTAATTGCTCACGATTTAAAAGGCATTTTCCCGGGGAACTATGATGATATTATTGCTTTAAAAGGAATTGGCCCTTATACGGCTTCAGCCATTGCTTCCTTTGCCTATAACCAACCCCATGCTGTTATTGACGGAAATGTCTTTAGGGTGCTGGCAAGATTTTTTGGTATGGATGAACCGATTGACACAATTGCGGGCAAAACCCTTTTTACAGCCTTAGCGCAAAAACTTTTAGATAAAATTACGCCGGGAGTTTATAACCAGGCTATTATGGATTTTGGCGCAACAATTTGTAAGCCCAAACTGCCACTTTGCGCTGAATGCCCGCTACTAAAAAATTGTATTGCTTTTCGTAAAGGATTGGTTAACCAGTTACCGGTAAAAGAAAAATCAATCACTAAGCGTAATCGCTACCTGAATTATCTCATAATAATACATGGCGATAAGGTATTCATAAGGCAAAGAACAACCAAAGACATTTGGCAAAGCCTCAATGAATTTGTACTGATTGAAACAAGTGCCTTACCAAATCTCGAAAATATCCGGGGAAATGACATCTATAAATCAATAGATAAAAAAGGCAGTTTGAAAGTTATCAATTTTTCCGAAGTAAGGTACCAACAACTCACGCATCTAAATGTTTCGGGGCTTTTTATTACACTTATTATCAAGAAAAAAATCTTAATAGAAGGCTATACTTTAGTGCCTTTTACCGACCTGTTGCATCTTCCTTTTCCAAAATTTATAACCGCCTTTTTGAAAGATTATGGTGTATCTTTAAATTTGCCGCATTCAGTTTAATGGCTTTATCTAATATTTTATAACGATGAGAGGGGTTAACAAAGTAATGCTCATTGGTAACCTGGGTAAAGATCCCGACATACAATTTTTAGAAGGCAATATTTGTGTGGCAAAGTTCCCACTGGCAACTACCGAAACCTTTAAAGACAGAACAGGAAAACTGGTTCAACAGACTGAGTGGCATACTGTAGTGCTCTGGCGGGGATTGGCTGAACTGGCTCAAAAATATTTACACAAAACAAGTTTGGTTTATATTGAAGGCAGATTGAAAACAAGAACCTGGGAAGATAAGGAGCATCATAAAAAATCTGCTACTGAAATAATTGGTGATAATCTTATTATGCTGGACAGGAAACCTGACGCAAGCGTTGCTCCTGTTCCGGATGAAATAGGCTTAACACAAATGGGTAATTCGCCTTCAGAAGATAATACTGAAAGGCTTCCGTTTTAAAATCAAAATTCTATTGTAACCGCCGGACCAATGCCGGTTATCTTTAACTAAAAACAACCGAGTTGGAATTTTTTCCGGCTGTAGCCAGCCATTATCATTTACCGTCAGCTTTCCTTTTTATTACGCCTGGTGCTACTTCAATATTATTATTTACTGTATTTGTCCTGTTTATCATATCCTTCATGATAGCCGGGTCTGAAATTGCTTTTTTCTCTCTGACGCATAAAGACATCAATTTATTAAAAACAAAAAAACAACCTGGCTACAAGCGCATAGTAACCTTATTGGAACGGCCAAAAACCTTGCTGGCTTCTATGCTTATTGCCAACAGCCTCGTAAACCTTGGCATCATACTTATTGCCAATACTTTACTGGATAGCTGGATACAGGGGCTAAACCTTGATTATCTTTTTTCTTTTTTGATAAAAGTGGTTTTGGTAACATCGGTGCTGGTACTTTTCGGTGAAATTTTACCTAAAGTCTGGGCAACACATCATAAGGTTTGGTTTGCCGCCACCTCGTCTTTAATTGTAGAAATATTCAGTACCATTTTTTTCAGAACAAGCAAGCGGCTGGTCAACCTAAGCGATAAAGTAGAAAACCAGTTTCACCCCCACAACCCCGGCATGGATAATACCGAGCTAGATTATGCCATTGACCTGTTACCTGATCATGAGGCTTCTTCTGAAGAAAAACAAATTCTTAAAGGCATCAGGAAATTTGGCAACACCACGGTAAAACAAACCATGCGTACAAGGCTTGATGTTAGTGGAATTGATACGGCCCTGCCGTTTAATAAAGTGATTAGCACTGTTGAAGAAATGCATTACTCCAGGCTGCCGGTTTATAAAAATAACCTGGATGAAATTTTAGGCATCCTTCATACAAAAGATCTTCTGCAGCATCTTAATAATAATAATGATTTTGAATGGCAAAGTTTAATGCGGCCGGTATTTTACGTACATGAACAAAAACTGATCGAAGACCTTTTGCAGGACTTCCGGAATAAGCGTATGCACTTTGCCGTTGTTGTAGATGAATTTGGGGGCACTTCAGGCATTGTTACACTGGAGGATATTATGGAAGAAATTATTGGCGACATACAGGATGAATTTGATGATGAGCAGAGCGCCAACAAAAAAATTGATGATTTCACCTATATTTTTGAAGGCAAGACGATGATTAATGACGTGTGCAAAGCCATTGGAATTTCTGTAGATACGTTTGATAAAATTCGTGGCGATAGTGATTCGCTGGCCGGGCTTGTGCTTGAAATAGCCGGTGAATTTCCGCAGGTAAATGAAGAAGTTAACAGTGGCGATTTTATGTTTACGCCTTTAGAAATT
>JANLXV010000026.1:0-2437 GCA_031365305.1 Chitinophagaceae bacterium | reverse complement strand
TAACCATTTCCATAACCGCCAAAGCCATAACCATAAATGGAAAACCCACGTGGTTTTAAGCCATTGAATATTACACCCATGTTATTAAACTTCTGTTGCTGATATAAACTGTTGATCATTTGCAAAAATACCCGTGGTGTATGGCCGTGCCTGATAATAAAAATATTTATATCAGCATATTTCTGCAACAACTGCGCATCAGTTACCGGTGCCACAGGCGCCGTGTCAATAATTACATAATCAAACCTTTTTTTAATGTCATCTATCATCACCCTAAAGCGTTCTGTAGATATTAGCTCAGTAGGGTTTGGCGGAATTGGACCCGCTGAAACAAGGAACAGGCCAGCCGTACTTGTGGGCTTAATGATATCGTCTATTGAGGCTTTGTTGACCAGAAAACTGGTGATTCCCGGATCTCTTTTAACGTTTAGAAGTTTGCTCAGCTTGGGTTTGCGCAAATCCATTTCAAGCAACGCCACCGTTTTACCGGTTAGCGTAAAACTTATGGCCAGGTTTACGGCAATAAAACTTTTGCCCTCTCCCGAAACACTGGAGGTGATCATCAATGTATTTTTTGTTTCGTTGAGACCGAGAAAATTAAGATTAGTACGCAGCGTACGAAATTGCTCAGCTATCACTGTTCTTTTGCCATCATTAATTACAATGGCATCTTTCGCAGATACCTCAACAATTTCACCTATCACAGGCACTTTTGTTTTTTCTTCTATTTCTGTTCTGAACAATACCGTGCTGCTGAAGATTTCTTTTAATAACACGATAAATGCTGCTGATAAAATGCCAATAACCAAAGCGGTTAAATAAAAATTTTTGCCAACAGGGCTGATAGGACCATAGGCGCCAGGCTGCGCCAGTACTTTAAGATCGGCAGTTGTGGAAGCTGAAGATACAGCAGTTTCCTCCCTCTTCTGTAAAAGAAAGGTGTAAATATTATTTTTGATAACCTGTTGCCGGCTAATCTCCAAATAAGTTCTTTCTTTTTGCGGTATTTGTGATAGTAAGGCCTTGTTCTGATTAAGGCCTGAATTTACTTCCCGCTTTACAGCAAGGTAATTTGCCCTGATGTTTGCCATGTTTTCAAGAATGTCCTGCTTTATCCGGCCAACAGTTTCTTCGCCCATTAACACTGCGTCGCTCTGCGCACCATTCAAACTTTTGGCTCTCTCCAGTTCAGACTCCGCTGTGTAAAGTTTTTCAAGAAGAGAAGACAATGATCCATCATTGATTAAAGCAAGCGACGGCACTGTTCCGCGGTCACCGGCTTTTCTTTTTACATAATTGTTGATGTCATTTAATATGCTTAACTGAAAATCTACATCACTATTGCGTTTGTCCAGGTCGGTTACATTTTGGAAATATAATTGCGCCTGTGCACTTAGATCAATAGCAGATTCCCTGGCTTTATACCCGGCGATATTTCGCTCAACACTGTCAAGGTCTCTGTTTACCAATCTAAGGCGGTCATCAATAAATGCCAGTGTTTGTACCACGATCTGGTTCTTGTCTTTTATGCCATTGCTATTATAGTATTCAAACAGTTTATTAAGTACAGCTATTCCTTTATCCGGCACAGGCGTAGTCATGCTCACATCAATTACGGTTGAAATTCTTGATATAGGATTTGCGCCAATAGCACCAATGATTCCCCCGGCTGCCCCATCAATAGAATTAAACTGCACATAAAAATTTTTGCCGGTAATATGGCTGTAAGATGGATTAATATTTAGTTTGAAAATAGTATTGTTCAGCAGTACCGTGTTATTAAAAGGAACTGCTTTTTTATCAATAGTAACGAGTTTTTTTGCCCAATTGATTGAAAAGAAATAAGGGATAGACGGGCTTACTGTTTCAGGCTGCGTGGTGGTAAACCAGATGGGCGCATTCTGGCCATACAACTCTTCTGTTTGTACTCGTCCCTGGTTGTAAACAGTTGCATATAAGCCAAGGTCTTTAACCACTTCCCTGATAAGACCCGAAGATCGCAGCACTAATATTTCATTTTCAACAATCTTTTTTTCGCTAAAAATGTTTAAAGCGTCTAACACTTTTGAATCGCCTGAGCCACGGTTAGGATCTTTTAAAAGAATTTTTGCGGCAGCCACATAAATACGTGTAGCCGCCCGGAGTTTTATATAGGCAACAGACAGCGCTATAGAAGTAGTAATTACAAAAAGAGGCCAGAAAGGCAGGTATTTATAGATGACCTGCTTAAAAATATTGGTTTCAGTATGTTCTTTTAAAAATTTTTCTTCATCCATCGCCTGCACGCTTTTACTATTTAATCACCCTGTTTAATATCACAAAAAGAAGTGATATACCTGCAGTAACATAGCCTATTATTTTTTGGGTTGTATTAACCCCGGACTCTTTTTTAGGGTCTGGTTCAATATATAAAATATCATCCGGCTTTAAATAATAA
>JANLXV010000622.1:0-2332 GCA_031365305.1 Chitinophagaceae bacterium | reverse complement strand
ATGATGGACATTGAAGAATTTACAGCGATCATAAACCCGCCGGACAGCGCAATTCTTGCTGTGGGCAGAATTAAGGAAGTGGTTGTTAAGAAGGGTGAAGGTTTTGGTGTACAGAATGTAATGAAGCTTACAATGAGTTGCGATCATAGAAGCGTAGATGGCGCTGTAGGCGCTGCTTTCCTGCAAACGCTAAAGAAATATTTGGAGAACCCGGTTACCATGCTTGTGTAAGATTTAAATTATACTTTATGGAATTAGGTAATGCATTAAACTGGTTTGAGATTCCCGTTTCGGATTTTGCCCGTGCAAAAAAATTTTACGAAACGTTATTTAGTTATGATATGCCTGAAAATAAAATGGGCGATGTGCACATGGGTTTCTTTTTATATGATATGAAGGGCGGGAAGGCAGGCGGCGCCATTTGCCAAAGTAAAAATCATATACCAAGTGACAAAGGCTCTATAATCTATCTTAATGCCCAGCCTAATTTGCAGGTGGCGTTAGATAAGGTTGAAGCAGCCGGCGGCAAAATATTACAGCCAAAAACTGATGTTTCGCCTGATCAGAAACTTGGGTTTTTTTCATTTATAATGGATACGGAAGGCAACAAAGTGGCCCTTCATTCTATGGGTTAAATAAAACTTCTACTTTTAGGAGTGAATAATAACCTGCGTTCCACTCTTCAACTCTTACGTTTTCATTTCTCTGTTTTTTTAATGCCGGTATATTTTTTTGCGCTTAGCCAGGTGCAGTCTATCTATTGGCAAAAGGCTGCACTGATTTTTATTATCCTTCACGTGTTTGTATATCCTGCCAGCAATGGTTATAACAGCTACATGGATAGAGATACTGAAAGTATTGGTGGCGTTGAAAAACCATTAGAGCCAACTCCACATTTATTTTATACAACTATTATCCTGGATAGCATAGCCATCCTACTCAGCCTGTTTATTTCTCCAGTTTTCTTTCTGTTGTTATCAGCTTACATTTTGGCATCAAAGGCATATAGTTATAGAAAGATCAGGCTAAAGCAGTTTCCATTTATTGGGTTTGCTACCGTAATAATTTTCCAGGGTGCTGTTACCTTTCTGATGGTTTATTATGGCAGCAATGCAAACCCGGCTACTGCTTTTCCAGTATATGCAATGATTGCAGCAGCACTACTTATTGGAGGTATATATCCATTGACGCAGATCTATCAGCATGAAGCAGATAAAAAAGATGGTGTTACAACAATAAGCCGTGTTTTAGGCTACCGCGGTACATTTATTTTTAGCGCCTGTATTTACATTCTTGCTTTCATTTTTTTAGGGATAGTTTTTATTCAACAAGGGCAATCAAATCAATATATTTTGTTACAACTATGTATGTTACCTGCGCTTATCTATTTCTTTATATGGCTGTTTAAAGTGTGGCATAGTAAAAAAGAAGCTAATTTTAAGAACACAATGCGGATGAATCTGTTAGCTTCTCTGTGTGCTAACCTCGGATTTATCAGTATTTTAATATCCCATTTTTTTGAGTAAGATCACCTCTATAGCAACCGCCCTGCCACCCTATCGCCACCAGCAGCAGGATATTATGCATTTTATGCAAAATGTATATGCCCTGAACGATGTTGAAAAGCGGAAATTAAAATACCTGTATGCACATAGCGGTATAGAAACACGTTACTCCGTTATTGAAGACTATGGCCTGTCTGCCACAGATTGGTCATTTTATCCGGCCAGCGAAAATCTTCAGCCTTTTCCCTCTTTAGAAAAACGAATGGAATGGTATAATAAAACCGCCTGGCCCTTATCAGTACAATCAATAGAAAAATGTATTTCAGATAAAATTGATAAGGCTGAGATCACACACCTTATTACTGTAAGCTGCACCGGCATGAGTGCGCCTGGCCTTGATCTGCAGATTGTGGAAAGCATGGGGCTTGCGGTAAATATTTTTAGAACATCGTTAAACTTTATGGGCTGTTATGGCGCTGTACATGCCTTAAAATTAGCAGATGCAATTTGTAATAGTGAGGCTGCAGCTAAAGTTGTAATTGTATGTACCGAGCTTTGCACACTTCATTTTCAAAATGAAAGCACTGCCGATAATATTGCATCAAGCTTATTGTTTTCAGATGGTTCCGCTGCCATGCTGGTCACATCAAATCAAAATGCATTAGCTGGCTTACCCATACAAAAATTTTATTCTGAGATTTGTTATCGGGGCAAATCAGACATGAGTTGGGAGCTTTCCTCAAAGGGATTCTTAATGACGCTTTCCGGTTATGTACCTGAATTAATAGAAGAAGATTTTGAGCTGCTTTTGCAAAATGCTTTACAAC
>JANLXV010000597.1:0-2346 GCA_031365305.1 Chitinophagaceae bacterium | reverse complement strand
CAAATATCCCGCTTCTTTTACCTTTAGGCAAGCCATAATTAATAGCTGCCCCCGAGCTTACAACCACCACTCTTTTAATCTTGCCGGCCGCTGCCGCCGATAATATATTCAAGTTGCCATCACGTGCAGGTATTATTAAGTCGTTTTCATCCTTGGGCATTACCTTAGGAAATGGCGAAGCTATATGTTGCACATAGTCAACCCCAACCATTAGCTTTTGCCATATACTTTTATCTTGAATGTCGGCTTCTACAAAACTTAAGTTGTCTGTGTGCGATGTATGTTGCGCAATGATGCTTTTAATAGCATCTACCTTTTTCATATCTCTTAATGTACCTATTACCTGATAGCCTTTTTCAAGTAGTTGAATAGCTGTATGTAACCCTACAAAACCTGTAATTCCTGTCAGCAAGACTTTTTTCTTATTAGCCATATTTTAAATTTTTTTAAAGCTGTAAATATCCAAATAGCAAATCAGGGCTGACTTACCAAATGGTAAAAAATATAGTTTTTGATAACAGTAAGGTTATTCAAAATAGCACAATAGTCTTATAGATTAGTACATTTGTGAACGGCTGTTGTGCGACCACAGAAAACAACGTGAGTTAATTAAAAGACTGTCTGAATTCCAGTGGTGATAAATTGGTTTTCATTTTGAATAATTTGCTGAATGATTGCGAATGTTCAAAACCTAATTCATAAGCAATTTCACTTACTGATAGGCCGGTAGTTGATAATTTCTCTTTTGCTCTTGCAATTAATTTATCATGGATGTGTTGCTGGGTGCTTTGCCCCGTTAAAACCTTGAGCAAACTGCCCAAATAATTTTGCGACACATGTAGTTTTTCGGCAATTAGTTGCACAGTCGGTAGTCCTTTGCTAATCATTTCCTCGTCACTGAAATGTTTGTTTAGAACGTCTTCCAGCTGATTAAGGATTTTATGATTACTTATTTTACGAGTTAAGAATTGACGGTGATAAAACCGGTCAGCATAAGTGAGTAACAATTCAAGCTGGGCAATAATAACATCCTGGCTGAATTTGTCAATGTTTGAATTATACTCGTGTTCTATATTTTTTAAAACATTTACAAGTGTTACTTCCTCTTTTGGTGAAAGAAACAGCGCTTCATTTACCGCATAATCAAAATATTCATATTGCTTTATTGTTTTGGCAAGTGAAGTGTTCCATAAAAAATCGGGATGTATCAGTAACATCCAGCCGGAAGGATTATAGGGTTTACTTTTATCAATCTCAATACTGAAAACCTGGCCCGGTGAAATAAAAAAGAGGATGCCTTCATCAAAGTCATATTCTTGCTGACCGTATTTCATTTTCGCCCCAAAATTTCTTTTCATGGCGATAGAATAAAAGTCCATGACCCATGTAGTTGGTTCTACAGCATTATATTTGACCGTATCAAAATTTATTAAACTAATAAGCGGATGTTCCGGCATGGGCAACCCCCGATACTGGTGGTATTCGCTAATTGTTTTTATTCTTTGAATGTGGGTATTAGCCATTGAGTAAGTTACCTTGTTTTATAAACTGTATTGATTGGTGAATTGTTTCAAAAACCAGTGACACGTTCTTTACTTAACATTTTTGTTTTGCATTTAGTCTTTGAAATGCAGTAGTTCAATTTCTTTTTATTATTTATCTATTGTTGCCATTGTAGTTGCATCATACCGGTCACCGGTTATTGTACCCAATGGTATAATAGATTCTAATTTTGATAATTCTTCGGCAGTTAGTGTGATGTTAGTTGCTTCGATGTTTTGCTCAACATATTTCCGTCTTTTAGTCCCGGGGATAGGTACGAAACCTTTTGAAATTACCCAGGCTAATGCTAACTGAATAGTGCTGATTCCTTTTTGTTCCGCAAGATTTTTTATCTCATCAACGAGTTCAATATTTTTATTAAACTGTTCCCCTTGAAACTTTGGAATGCTTTTTCTGAAATCATTTTCAGGGAAGTCATCCGGGCTTTTAATTTTTCCTGAGATAAAACCACGGCCAAGCGGTGAATATGCAATAAACCCTATTCCCAATTCATTAAGCGTATCTAAAATTCCGTCTTCTTCCACGTTTCTTTCAAATAATGAATACTCTGTTTGCACTGCAGTTAATGGGTGTATGGCATGTGCCTTTCTGATAGTTGCAGCAGACACTTCTGACAAACCGATATAACAACCTTTCCTTCTTTTACCAAATCAGCCATTGCCATCACTGTTTCTTCAATCGGTGTTTTAGGATCTAACCGATGCAAATAATAAAGGTCGATGTAGTCTGTTCCCAAATTTTTAAGAGAACGTTCTGCAGCTTTTTTTACGTAATCTTTTTTGC
>JANLXV010000592.1:0-2863 GCA_031365305.1 Chitinophagaceae bacterium | reverse complement strand
ATTGTAAGCAGCTAATAGGCAGGCTTCATTGTCAGTTATGGGCAATAGTTTAAAATAACATATCAGTTTTTAATGGCTAAACAACAAACATTACACTGTTCTTTTTGTGGCAGAAACCGGGAGGAAGTAAAAATTCTTATTGCCGGCCAGGAAGGGCATATTTGTGAAAACTGTGTAGAGCATGCCCAGGAAATTATCGGGCAGGAAATTACCCCGGCATCTACAAGGTCAACGCCTTCCTCTAATTATAAGCTTACTGTAAAAAAGCCAATCGAATTAAAGAAATTTTTGGATGAGTATGTCATTGGCCAGGACGATGCAAAGAAAGTGTTGGCTGTAGCGGTTTACAACCACTATAAAAGGATGAACCAAAAGATAGATTCTGATATAGAAATTGAAAAGAGTAATGTGATAATGGTTGGTGAAACGGGTACGGGCAAAACGCTTTTGGCTAAAACCATTGCCAAAGTTTTGAATGTGCCTTTTGCCATTGTAGATGCTACAGTGTTTACTGAAGCAGGCTATGTAGGCGAAGATGTTGAAAGTATTTTAAGCCGTTTATTGCAGGTATGCAATTATGATGTAACTGCTGCCGAAAAGGGCATAGTTTATATTGATGAAATAGATAAAATTGCCCGCAAGAGCGATAATCCGAGCATTACGAGAGATGTAAGTGGCGAAGGCGTACAGCAAGGTTTATTAAAGCTTTTGGAAGGTACTGACGTGCTGGTGCCACCACAAGGCGGACGTAAACATCCGGAGCAAAAGCTCATTAAATTAAATACCAGCAATATACTCTTTATATGCGGTGGCGCTTTTGACGGTGTTGACCGTTTGATTGCCCGAAGAATTAATACCAATGCCATTGGCTTTAATGTAAATAAAGATCTGCAGGAAATGCAACGCAAAAATTTATTGCAGTTTGTAAATGCGCAGGACCTGAAAGCCTTTGGCCTTATACCGGAACTGCTTGGCAGGTTACCTGTTGTTACCTATCTCAGTCCGCTTGATACATTGTCTTTAAGAAATATTTTAACTGAACCTAAAAATGCCTTGATCAAGCAATACAAAAAGTTATTCGAGCTTGAAGGCATCGCCTTAACTATTGATGAAGACGTCTACGATTTCATGGTGGAAAAAGCCATTGAATATAAATTAGGCGCAAGAGGTTTACGGAGTATCTGCGAAAGTATTTTGACGGATGCGATGTATGAAATGCCTTCTCAAAAAATAAAAACTTTTAATCTCACCATGGAATATGCTGAACGTAAATTCAGCATCAGTAAATTGAGTCTTTTAAAAGTGGCGTGATTTAATTATTTCCATTCACTTCTGCATATTAGGTACAAGGCAGCCGGATTAATACCCTGCGTTCTGTTTATAAAGTAGGCTCGTCATTTAATATATAAAATGATGTCATCCACTTTTCTTTTATTTTTGCCCGCTGTTAAAATACTAATCAAAAATCTTTGCGGGCATTTTTTGCCGGCTGTTTAATTATAATTATCATCATGGTAGATGTTATTCTCGGTTTACAATGGGGGGATGAAGGCAAAGGAAAAATTGTAGATTATTTTGCCCCGGCTTATGACATTATTGCCCGTTTTCAGGGTGGCCCAAATGCGGGACATACGCTTTATGTAAAGGGGGAAAAAATAGTGCTTCACCAGATACCTTCCGGCATATTTCACGATAATAAAATTAACCTGATAGGCAGCGGCGTAGTGTTAGATCCTGTAACGCTTAAAAGAGAATGCGAATCAGTAGCAGCGCATGGTGTAGCGTATAAAAAGAATCTCTTTATTAGTGAAAAAGCGCATTTGATTTTACCCACACACAGAGCTTTGGATAAAGCTTCTGAAACATCTAAAGGTCTTGATAAAATAGGCTCAACGCTTAAAGGTATAAGCCCGGCTTATATGGATAAAACGGGACGAAATGGCTTACGGGTGGGCGATCTTCTTGATAAAAATTTTAAATCTTATTACAATAATTTAAGAAGCAAACACCAGCAATTGCTGGATAATTTTTCTTTTACTGAAGATATAACTTCCTGGGAAGAGGAATTTTTTGAAGCCATTGAATTTTTAAAACAATTGCAGATAGTAAGCGGTGAATATTTTATCAATGATAAAATTTCAGAAGGCAAAAAAGTATTGGCAGAAGGCGCACAGGGTAGTATGCTGGATGTTGACTTCGGCACCTTTCCTTATGTCACGTCTTCAAACACTATCTCTGCCGGTGTATGCTCAGGGCTTGGTATTGCGCCGCAAAAGATCAAAGAGGTTTTTGGTGTAACCAAAGCCTATTGTACAAGAGTAGGCAGCGGGCCTTTTCCAACTGAACTAATGGATGAAACGGGCGAAAATATCCGTAAGCTTGGTAATGAATTTGGCAGTACAACAGGCAGGCCAAGGCGCTGCGGCTGGATAGATCTGGTGGCGTTAAAATATGCCTGCTTTATTAACGGTGTAACTCAACTCATCATGACAAAAGCTGATGTACTGGATTCTCTTGCAGAATTAAAATTATGTACGGCTTATTCAGTAGATGGCAAAGTTCAAAAGCAGGTGCCTTTCCAAATGTCAAGGGTGAATATTGAACCGCAATACCACCAGGTAGACGGCTGGAATGAGGATATAACGGCCATAAAAAAGTATAATGATCTTCCTCAAAAAATGAAAAATTATATTGAATTTATTAATGATAATCTTAGTGTGCCTGTGAATTATATCTCTAACGGACCGGGCAGTGATCAGCTTATTGTGGCATCATGATTGTGCATTTCGAAAAAAACAACCTTATTTTTTTTGGCTATATAAAAATTACAAAGAATTAGTTGTGTAAAATTTCTTTGTAATTT
>JANLXV010000577.1:0-2932 GCA_031365305.1 Chitinophagaceae bacterium | reverse complement strand
TCAAAAAATAGCAGCAAAAGCATTTGCATGTTTTTACCGGAAGGAGAATACCATGAGCTCATTTTATTATTTATTAGTTATTTGCTGAAAATGGAAGGCGTTACTATTATTTATTTAGGTGCCAGTATACCATTAAAAGACGTTCTATTTATCGTGAAGCTAAAAAAACCGGATTACATTTTTTCACACCTAACCAGCATTACGCAAAAGTTCAATTTTGAAGCTTTTTTAAATAACATGCATTCTCATTTCCCCGATATCCAAATCATTATTTCCGGGAAGCTCACCTGCACCTATTCTAAAAAAATTCCTGAGAACATTCATTTTAAAAAATCAGTCACAGACATACTGGATTTCGTACAGTCCTTTTAATTTGTTTAATATATTTATTAAAATATTAAACAAAATTTTTGTGTGTTTGCATTTTTTGTTTAATTTTATTTCATAAAAGTTAAACAATATTATATGTCTACGTTGGAATTTGATCAGCTTTTAATTGGAAGTAAAGATTATTTAAAGCCATTTGCCTTTAAGCTAACCAGCGATACTGAAACAGCCAAAGACCTGCTGCAGGAAACCGTTTACCGGGCTTTAGCCAATAAAGAGAAATATAATTTTGGCACCAATATTAAGGCTTGGCTGTACACCATTATGCGGAACATTTTTATTAATGACTACCGCAAAAAGGGCAGGCAACCCATGGTGAGCGACAGTGCGGCTAATGAGTTTCATTTAAACCAGCGGCAGTTATATATCCACAACGCTGCTGAAGTGAATTTACAAATGCGGGAAATACAAAAAGTAATCCACCATTTGCCGGCTATGTTCAAGCATCCTTTTATGTTGTACTATGAAGGATACAGGTATCATGAAATTGCAGTAATGCTAAGCGAGCCATTAGGAACCATTAAAAGCCGTATTCATTTTGCCCGTAAATTATTAAAACAGCAGATTAACAGGTTTGACTAATTGTTGTTCGCTAAATGGTTTTTCAAAATCAGTTACCTTTCTGCTCACACAAACATTTGAAAAAGGCCATTATAATAGGAAGCGGGTTCGCCGGCATGTCAACGGCGGCATTTCTTGCAAAACAGGGTGTGGAGGTTACAGTACTTGAGAAACATAACATGCCCGGCGGCCGTGCCAGGCAGTTTAAAGAATCAGGTTTTACTTTTGATATGGGCCCAAGCTGGTATTGGATGCCTGATGTTTTTGAAAATTTCTTTGGCAATTTTGGTAAAAATGTAAACGACTATTATAATCTTGAAAGGCTTACACCTTCATACACAGTTTATTTTGAAAAAGAAAAAATAAATATACCTTCTGACTATACGGCTTTAAAACTACTTTTTGAAGAGATAGAACCAGGCGCCTCCGGTAATCTTGATAAATTTTTAAAAGAAGCTGAATTTAAATATAACGTTGGTATGAAAAACCTGGTGTACAAACCTGGCAGATCATTGAGCGAATTTTTAAATATTGATTTTTTAAAAGGCATATTTAAGCTTGATGTTTTCACCTCAATACAGGCGCACATTAATAAATTATTTAAAAGTGAAAAGATCCGGCAGTTGTTATCTTTTCCTGTGTTGTTTCTTGGCGCATTACCCTCTGAAACCCCTGCTTTATACAGCCTGATGAATTATGCTGATATTAAATTGGGCACCTGGTATCCGCAGGGTGGCATGTTTAAAATTGTTGAAGCCATGTATCAACTCTGCACTGAGCTTGGTATAAAATTCATTTTTAATGCTGAGGTAAATAAAATAACGGTTGAAAAAAATGATGCAACCTCAGTAACAGCCATCAATACAACAAATAATTTGTCTGCTGTTTATAAGGCTGATGTTGTGGTTGGAGCGGCTGATTACCAATTCATAGAAACAAAACTGTTACCTGAAAATTTAAGATCGTATTCAAAAAAATATTGGGAGTCGAGAGTTATGGCGCCCTCCTGCCTTATCTATTATGTTGGATTAAACAAGAAGTTGGTGAACATTACCCATCATTCTTTGTTTTTTGATGTTAGTTTTGAAAAACATGGTGAACAAATTTATATTGAACCGGTGTGGCCTGATGAACCATTGTTTTATGTGTCTGCCACGTCTGTAACTGATATATCTGTTGCACCTGCTGATGCTGAGAATTTGTTCTTTTTAATTCCTGTTGCTTCAGGCTTAACTGGTGATACCGAAGAGTTAAGAAACCGGTATTTTGATAGGATTATTGAACGCTACGAAAATCATATAGGTCAAAAAATAGAGGATGCAATTGTTTATAAAAAATCTTTTGGCCCTGCAGATTTCGTAACTGAGTATAATGCTTTTAAAGGAAATGCTTATGGCCTTGCAAATACTTTAAGACAAACGGCAGTGCTTAAGCCTTCCTGTAAAAGTAAAAAAGTTGCTAATTTGTTTTATGCCGGCCAGCTTACCGTACCGGGGCCGGGCGTACCGCCGGCAATTATAAGCGGAGAGATTGTGGCTAATGAAATTTATAAATATTTGAATAACTAATTTTCGGTAAACAAG
The DNA here is from genome assembly GCA_031365305.1 of Chitinophagaceae bacterium. Taxonomy (GTDB): domain Bacteria; phylum Bacteroidota; class Bacteroidia; order Chitinophagales; family Chitinophagaceae; genus Ginsengibacter. The sequence goes on along the minus strand of JANLXV010000577.1, from coordinate 401 downwards.
TTGTATGATACAATTATTTCATGAGGTTAGCCGGCTTTGCAGTAAAGTAACTACCCAAAACTACAGCACCTCTTTTTGCAGTGCTATCAGGCTTTTGCATAAAGATTTACAAACCCCCGTTTACAATATTTATGGTTTTGTAAGATTTGCTGATGAGATTGTTGATACCTTTCATGATTACGACAAAGCAGTATTGCTGAAAGAATTTGAAGATGATACCTGGCAGGCGATAGAGCGCAGGATCAGCCTCAACCCTATTTTACATAGCTTTCAGCAAACCGTGCATAACTATGAGATCAGCCAGACTTTGGTAGCTTCTTTTTTTAAAAGTATGAAGTATGACCTGGATAAAACCTCGTACGACTCATCTGAATATAAAGAATATATTTATGGCAGTGCAG
>JANLXV010000575.1:0-3468 GCA_031365305.1 Chitinophagaceae bacterium | reverse complement strand
CCAAAAAATATTCCTGCCCGAAAAACTTTCTCAACAAGATCTTCTGGGCCCCCAACAGTGTTTCCATTAAAAGGTATTCTGTTCTTAGGATTGAGCCCCTCAACCAGCTTAGTTTTCAGGCGGTTTACCGAGCCAAAAGCTACGCCGAGATTAAAGAGTAATTTATCAGAAATACCACCTAATAATAAGCTGCCACCTAAATAGGCTTTTATTTCAGATAAATCAGCCGCAGATGTTGCAATACCTATAGCAATACCCGGCGTAACAGCCGAATGATTTTGCCAGTAAAAATTAGCCATTAACCCTAAGGAGGGTAAGAGTTTTGTTCTTGTTGAATTTTTTATTATAAGATATTTGCCTGAATCAGCCTGGCCCGTTACACTAAAATTTTTTGTTGTATCAATGGAAAAACTTTCGTCGAAAAGGCTTTTGCCTGTGTGAAAGGTAAGGGTTGGCCCAACCGCCCATTCAAACCTGCCCCTGATTGGTAAAGTATGTGTAATTACAAAAGACGGCAGATTAGCGTTGAATGGCTTTACCGGTGTGATTGACGTTTTTAAAATCAGCTCATCTCCTTTAGCATGGTAAGCCTCAGACAAAAAACTGAAATTGACTGTATTGGCTGCCTGGGCTAAGAGGTTTTGTGCAATGGTAATCGCTTCAATTATTTTATCCTTGTTTATATCAGCACCGGCTTTCAACATACGTTCTAAGTCATCAGGATATTTGTTATTCTCAATTTCAGAAATGTTGCAAAACATTAATTCATCTTTTTTAACGGCATCACATTTATCACTTATTTCTTTAATTAAATTCTTTATATCAGTTCGTTTGTCATTTATTGTTTTTACTGTGTTTTTAATTAAGTCTGTTTTTTCAATCAATCTATTCAAGCTATCACCGATGTCTTTAAATTGTACATTTTTAAAAACGGCCTGGATATTTGCCTCTCTTTGAATTTTGTTTTGAAGATCATCCATACTGCAACATTCATTACCGATAATCACAGATAAATTTTTACCAAAATTGCTAAATCTTTCCAGGTCTTTTAAATTCCCCGATAAAACTGAATAGCCAGCATTAATTTCTTGTTGCAGAATGGCGATTTGTTTTTTCTGCTCAAAAAAAGGATCGGGTATAGAATCACTGCGATAGGATGGCAGAAATCTTTCAAAATTCATAGAATTAAACGCATCTCGTACCTCAGAATTAGCCTTTACCATTTGTATGCCTGGCAACACAACCGTTTTTGCACCGGAAGGTTCAATTGAAGATCCACTTGCCTGAATGTTAAGCGTATCAAACAGACCTATGTTTGCCATGGGAACCGAATAAGTGCTATCCAGAATTTTTACTTCATAAGCGAGCCTGTTAATATCACATAATTTGATAAAAACAATATCCTTTAGGTGGCGTGGCTTTATAAAGCAATCTTCATTAGGGTTCCATTTACTTAGTGAATATTGATATGTATAAACTTTTCCTCTTGACCCTTTATGTATATGATCGGCTGTAACCTTTGGATTGGTGCAGATGTTTTTTTTAGTTGTAATTTCTGTTTTTTCTGATGGAAGTTTTTGTTGAGCTGATGCATAAAGATTACTCATCAGAATTAGAATACAGGATAGCCTTTTCATACATTAAATTTTTAATATTATTTGTCTAAAATTGATGTTGACTAAGCAACAAGATTAAAATAATGGTCTAAGGCGGCAAACCAGTTACATTATAAAAAATCGATCAGCTTCCTGCCAACCTCTGGGGAGTTTACGTTAACTAAAAAGTAAGGGAAGATTAAACAGGCGTAAGATCCAGGTTATAAACAAACTTAAAATACCGAAATATTTGCAAGTTGTGCTATAAACTTTTAAAATGGCTCGCAGTTCGTCTTCAACAAATTTACACTTATACATTTTTTATACTAAACTTGTCGAAACACCAACCCGAAAGGCCGCAAACAATTTCAACAACTTTAATAGAAACGTGAAAGGCAAATCAGGTACAAATAAGATTTTACTTACCTGCGCATAGGCCATCGCCGATTTTTATGATCATTTCAATAGCTGTTTTTACAAAAGGGTTTTTAATAATTGATAATAATAATTCCAATCCTTTTTTTGCAGCAGGCCAGGCAGCGCAAAAATTTATACTATCAGGACTGGCAGTTAAAGAAACATCTTTGAGGTTTGATTTAGTTATCATCTTAGTTAATTTTAATTGCCTACTCTTAAATACCGTTTTCGGCTTCGCGGTTTTATGCTAAGAATTTATTTGAACAAAGGTGATATCCGAAGTATATCAAAACAAGGTTTGAATAACCTATTTACGAGGGTGAAAACACCGTAATTTTTCTAGTGTTTTTCTGCTACCTGGTTTATTATATTAAAATCAATTTGCATTAAAGTTCACAATCTAGTAAATTCAAAAACAATCATCCAAAACCAAGTAACATGAAAAAGAATTACCTGCTACTAATTAAATCAATTTTTGTATTGCTCATTTTGTTGTCTTTCGGGGCGCTAAAACAAGCTATTGCACAAACCAAAACCCCTCCAAAATTGCCACACATGTGGGTATCTCAAGCTCATGGGGGAAAAAGAAAAAATCATTTTGAAAAAGGCAAGACACACAATAACAAGGAATCAAAGTTTACCTATCTCTCCAGACACTTAGGTTCCAAGGAAACGCAATCCATTTTATGTCCCAAAAAAAATATGGATCTTTTTTTTAATAGTTTAGATTCCAATAAGGTAAAATTTATTCGAATTTACATTGCTGCATACAATGAGGATTCCGGCGGAATGGTGCCGGCCAATATGAATAAACACTTGACGATAGTTTTAGCTCCGGCAGATAAGGATACGATAGATGTTGATGATTATTACAACATTAGCCCGGATGGCTTAATTGTAAAAATTGATAAAGAAGTCATGCAGGGATGGGTAAATTATTACGTTGACGAAAAGATGAAAGTCTTGTTACAGACTTTTAATGGGAACGAAGAAGAAAATAGGTTTCAAGGAAAAACACCTTCTGATACCCGTAGTATTCTTTACAGAATGGAAGATTTTTTAGAATTTTTGATGGCAGAAAGCAAATACCAGAAAACCACACATGGCATAGATATGACTGGAATCAGGATTGATTTTGCTTCCCATACCGAAGAAGGAATACCTGATGTGGCAGGATGTCCATCACCTAAATATAAATACAAGAATAGATTGATCTTACAATTCGAGTACACCCAAAAAGTAGAAAATGATAATTACAAGGTGTTTTACATTAGAGAAAATGAAGGCAGAGAAAAACAATGCCCTTTCAACTTCAGAAAAAATCAAGCAGATTTAGTAACAGCTGATAATGGCCAAATTTGCCCGGCAAACTGCCCAAAACCGTAATGCTACTCGCAAACTATTTCAACCTAACAGTCATAGCCGAGTGGCTTACCTTAATCGTTGCCATTTTTTT
>JANLXV010000565.1:0-4474 GCA_031365305.1 Chitinophagaceae bacterium | reverse complement strand
CGCACTCACTGAAAGTTTATTTGAGAGTGAATTATTCGGGCACAGGAAGGGCGCATTTACTGATGCCCGGGAAGACCGCATGGGCCGCTTTGAAGCCGCTAACGGCGGCACTTTGTTTTTGGATGAAATTGGCAACATCACCTTACAACAACAGGCTAAGTTGTTGAGTGTTTTACAAAACAGGCAGGTAATGCGTCTTGGTGATAATGCGCCCATACCAATTGATATCAGGCTGGTTTGCGCAACCAATGTGCATTTAACTGAACTGGCTAATGAAAATAAATTCAGGAAAGATTTGATCTACCGCATTAACACGGTTGAGATAATTTTACCTCCCTTAAGAAAAAGAAGCGAAGACATTTTGTTATTAGCCAATCACTTTAGCAAAGTTTACAGCAATAAATATTTTAAACCCGTTTTTCATTTTGAAAAATCAGCCAAAGAAAAATTGCAAGGCTATCATTACCCCGGCAATGTACGTGAGCTGCAATACACCATTGAAAGAGCTGTGATAATGGCAGATGAGGATGTGCTGGAAGCCAAAGACATTATTTTCTCACCTATAGAAAGCTCGCAACCCAACGAAGTAAAGCCACAGGAAACCAACCTGAGCACCGTTGAAAAAAATACTATCTTAAATGTAATAGACAAGCACAATGGCAACATTTCAAAAGCTGCAAAAGAATTGGGATTAACGAGAACTGCCCTGTACCGGCGATTGAATAAATATGAGATATGAAAGATGAGGTATCGGGTATAGGGTATCAGGTATCAGTATTGAGTGATAAAATTAGAATATTCAGTTAGGGAGTTTATTAATGAATGCAAAAATCATTTTTCTGATCTGTATTATGTCATTGGTTATTTCTGTTGATATCTCTTCTGGTAAATAACCTAAGTCCTTTGAAAGTAAAGTTTGATATTCCAATTCAGAACATGAACCTGAAGAATAAATAAGAAAACGTTTTAGTTCGGCATCGCTCATGCGGCCACAACCTTCAGCAATATTTGTTGGAATTGAAGATGAAGATCTTCGCATTTGAGCCGTTATTCCAAAAATTTCATCTTTCGGAAAACTCTTGAGTGCCTTATATATCTTTAAGGCAAGTTTATGTGATTGTTGCCAGATGGCTAATTGGTGGAAGTCTCTCATATTGCAAGTATATAAATGTTATTGACTCATGTCAACATAAATAAGATAAAAAACTTTACTCATGCCTCAAACTTATTCCATACATAATTTTTTGTGCTGTCTTTGCATTACCTCATACCTGATAGCTGATGCCTGATTTCTTACACCTCACACCTCATATCTTATATGCGTAAACCCCAACTCCTCGAATGGCGGATCTTATCACGTGTGGTGTTATTGCTTGTTACTATAACCAGTGCCGCTTTCCTTATTGTATACCGGCAATATATTTACCTGTTCATAGTTTTGCCAATAATTGTTTACCAGGTTATAGAATTTTACAGGTTTCACCGTAAGGCTTATGAAGAATTAAACCAGTTTGTAGAATCTATTCACTACCGGGATTTTAGCCGGAACTTTGATGTAAAGCATGCCCCTGTTGAATTACAGCCTTTGCGTAAAGGCTTTAACGAGATCAATTCTACCTTTAAGATCATCAGTAAAGAGAAGGAAACGCAGTATCAATATTTGCAGAAAATACTTGAGTTGGTTGATACCGGTATTCTCTCTTACCAGATCGCCAGTGGCGATGTGGTGTGGATGAATGAGTCTTTAAAAAAGATGCTGCAGTTGCCTTATTTAAAAACGATTCATTCTTTATCAAGGCGAGATGCAGAGTTGTATCAAAGTATTTCAAAACTTAAACCCGGCGACAATACCATCGCCACAGCACACCTCGAATCCAGTTCATTTAAGATCATATTATCAGCAACAACTTTTCAAACGGATGGTGAAAAATTTAAGCTGGTTGCCTTTCAAAATGTGGATGAAGCGCTTGATGAAACAGAAGCTAAAGCCTGGCAAAAATTATTAAGTGTGATGACGCATGAGATAATGAATTCCATTGCACCGATCTCTTCTTTAGCCGATACATTAAGAAGCCGCTTAAAAGAATCCATTGGTGATCTTAATAATGATTCGGGCAGTGTTGATGATCTTGAATTAGGTATTGATACCATTAAAAGACGAAGCGAAGGCTTATTAAAATTTGCTGAAACATACAGGAACCTGAATAAGATCACCACGCTTAATTTAAAAAAGATTTATGTAAGAGATTTGTTTGAAAGCCTTAACCAGCTTATGCAGCCCACATTAGATCAAAAAAATATTGACCTGCAGATCGTTTTAAAAGAAACTAATTTAATACTTGAAGCGGATACCAGCCTTATAGAACAGGTGCTGATAAACCTGGTAGTTAATGCTATTGAAGCCGTAAAAGATAAGGATAATGCTAAAATTGTACTCTCGGCCAATATTGATCCTAAACAACGTGTAATTATTAAAGTAGCGGATAACGGTTCCGGTATGACGCCGGAAATGCTTGATAAAGTTTTTGTTCCCTTCTTCACCACAAAAAAAACCGGGAGTGGTATTGGGCTGAGCCTCTGCAAACAAATTATGATGCTGCACAAGGGCAACATACAGGTATATTCAGAAGAAGGTAAAGGCACTTCAATGTATTTACATTTTTAAATGCTATTCAGGCTTTTTCTTTAATGAGTAAAAAGATGCTTTCTGCCAAAGCAGTTACTTCGTGTGTTACATTAGCAGGTATATCAAATGTATCAAAGGATAAAAGCGGCATCACTGCTTCTTTAATTTCAAAAGCTATTTTTCCTTTCAACATTACAAGCAACGCAGGAGTTGAGGTAATATGTTTTTTTAATACCTGATTTTCTTTCAGTCCAATGGCAATGACCTGGCTTTTATCGCTATTTTTTATTTGTAGTATGGCAGGCTTTTTATCCGTTAACTGCAACTCTTCTGTAATTTTCATGTTAAGTGTTTATAATTTTCTTAATTCTGGTTCAAATATTTTTCTCTTCATAATACCAGCTATACCAATAGCACGATGCTTGGCAAGATTAGCCTTTTCCCCTTCAAATAATTCATCTACGGTGCAGGTAAACAACTGAATCCATTGATCAAAATGAGCTTCTGTCAATGGCGTAATACGATGGAGACGTTTGTGCAGGTTAATCGGATCCCCTTCATAAGTTCCCGTAAAAAACACAATGTTTTCCCAGAAATTATACATGGTTGGCAAATGGGTTGACCAGTTCACTTTGGCTATATCCTGGAAGATGTATCCAAGTTGTTCATCAGCTACTACTTTTTTATAAAAGCTATTTACGAGCAATTCAATATCAGTTCTGTTTTCAATATCTTTTTTCATTGTTCATAATTGAGATGATAAAGACCTATCAATTGCTGTCATCAGTTCTTCGCTGCAGGTTTCCTGTATCAATGGAAAAAGTTCCCGCTCTTCTTTGCGTACATGAACTTCCAATGCTTTTCCAAGATCATCAAGATGCATTGTAAAATTTTGATGGTTGTTTATTGATTTGAATGCTGCATGCAACTCCTGGTGTTCACGAAAAATTGCTTCCACCAATACATCAAGTTGTGCATTATTGCCTTTTACTAATTGTAAAACTTTTTCTTCTTCTTCAAAATGTTTTATCAACTCTTCGTTATAAAATTTTACAGCATATTCTGCTTTGCCTTTGGTATCAGCAGGCAACCCTTTATAAGCCGGTGCATTGTTTTGCAGCAGCCTTGCCAGGATTAATGCTCCGTGATGTTCTCTTGATAAATGTGCCAGCGCCGGGTGTCTTTTCATAGTTTATAAATCTTTAGTGTTGAATTTTCGAGTTGAATACCAAACGGGTAATGCTATCCAAAGAAATAGCGCTGCAAATGAAAATAGCAACCCGGTATAAGTGCCAAAAAATTCTTTAAAAACAGCCCCGGTATAACCCATCATGGCAGATACATCTAACTGGAGTAAAATCAATATCCGGCTAAGGTCTATAGGATTGAGAGCACTTACGGCTATCATGGGTTTTTCCATGGGGTAATCTGCAAACTGGAATAACAGGAACAACACAAGCCCATCAAACAATAAAGAAAAGTATAGCCACAGCATAATAGCAGCGCCAATGCCCTTTGCTTTATCTCTTGTTTTTACAGTTGCCAACAGAGCTATCGCCACAAAAATGATACTAAGCAAAATGCCAACTGCTATCATGGTAAAGCCAATGATATTAGCCTGGTAAATTAAAAGCGGAATGCCGGCGCCAATTAAAAAAGAAATGGAAAGTGAAATGGCCAATCCGGCAAATAAACTTAACCAGATCGTTTTTCTTTTTAGAGGTTGGCTTACTAACAGTTCGATAAACTCTGCACTGTTGTACATATAAATGGTAGAAAAAACAATACTCACCAACGGTACAACAATCAGGATGATGTTTAATAAACTCAGTAATCCTTTGCTGCTGT